>CAVJSY010000123.1:0-3696 GCA_963652285.1 Oribacterium sp. | reverse complement strand
ATATAATAGGAAATGGCAAAAGATGTTGGGATTATAATAAAGAAATATTAAATTTTGGAAATATAAATGGATTTGTCTGTCTAAGAAGTGTTCTTTTCTTTGGATTATCAAGTCTGTTATTAATATATGTAATAATTCCTCTATGTTTTTATTTAGCAAAAAAGTTAGATAAAAAAGTATTTTTAACAATTAGCCTAACTCTATGTACTCTTATCTTAATAGATGAATTCTATAATCTCTTATTTGCAAGAATATTTCATTTAAAAAGGGCATATGATGTCTATAAAACATTTGGAGTACAATATGTAAAATTTAAATAAAGGAGAGTATTTATATGGAATATGAAAAATTAATAAAAGAAAGATTTTCAAACAGATCATTTTCAGATAAATTACTAGAAAATGATAAACTAACTAAAATATTATATGCAGGTTCTCTTGCACCTACTGCTAAAAATAGACAACCCCAAAAAATATATGTAATTGGCAGTGCTGAAGGCTTACGAAAAATAGATGAAATAACAAAATGTAGATATAATGCTAAAACAGTACTAATAGTAGCAAGTGATAAAAATATTGCTTGGAATAATGATAATTATTCAACTTATGAAATGGATGCAACAATAGTAGCAACCCATATGATGTTAGAAGCAACAAATTTAAACGTAGATAATATCTGGATAGAAATGTTTGATAAAGATAAACTAAAAGAAATATTCAAACTAGAAGATAATATTGAACCAATATGTCTAATGCCATTAGGCTATAGAAAAGAAGATTCGTGCCCAAGCCCACTTCATAGCATAAGAAAACCACTTAAAGAAACAGTAAAGTATCTGTAAAATGTATTGTAAACTAAAAAGGAGAATGTAAAATGAATGTAAGAAGTATATTGAATGAACTTGATATATTATCAGCATTATCAAATAATGAAAAATATTTATTTGAAGAAATACCAGAACTAAAGATAATGAAAAATTTTGATCAAAAACACCCTCATCACCATCTAGACCTATGGGAACATACTAAATTAGCATTATCTATTTCCCCTAATGATGAAATAATAAGAATAGCATTACTACTACACGATATAGGAAAACCATATGTATATAAAGAAATAGATGGAGTAAGACATTATCAAAATCATGCCAAAGTATCTTCTGATATATCTTATCAAATCTTAAAAAGACTAAACTTTAATGAAGATGAAATAAAACTAATAACATTCCTAATATTATTCCATGATACCAAAATAACAGAAGAAAATATAAAAGACAATTATAATTTATATTATCTATTATATAAAGTACAGTATTGTGATGCCTTAGCACATAATCCAAATTATTTAGAAAAAAGAATTAAATACCTAGAAGATTTAAAAAAATTATTTGAAACTTATTCCAATAATATTCAAATGGATAACCTAACAATGATAGCGGCAACAGGACTTAATAATGAATTAGGAAAAAATAATAGTCTTATATGGCATCTAAAAGGAGATTTACAATTCTTTAAACAACAAACAATGGGTAAAAAAATAATAATGGGCTATAATACCTTTGTTTCCTTACCCCAACCATTAAAAGGAAGAGAACATTTAGTCTTAACCCATAAACAAATAGACCTAGGCAGTGATATAAAAGTATATCATTCCAAACAAGAATTATTAAAATCCCTAAAAGATTTAAAAGAACAACTATTTGTAATTGGAGGAGCCTCTATTTATAAAGAATTCATGCCAAATGCAACTAAATTATTACTAACAGAAATTGAACAAGAAGACATAGAAGCAGATGCTTACTTCCCAACCTTTAATAAAGAACAATGGGAAAGAGAAGTTCTTGCAAAAAAAGAAGATAATGGTATAAAATATAGTCATGTATTATACAAAAGAAAGGTGAATTTATAATGAATAAAAAAATTGAATATATCCCAACAGGAGTATGCTCTAGAAAAATAGTAGCAGAAGTAGATAATAATAATAACATAACAAAGGTAGAATTTACAGGAGGTTGTCCAGGAAACACAAACGCAGTAGCAAGATTATGTATAGGTAGAAACATAGATGAAATAATAAATTTATTAAAAGGCACACCATGTGGAATAAAAGAAACATCATGCCCAGACCAACTATCTATAGCGCTTACAAAATTAAAAGAAAAAAGTTTAATCACAAACAAATAAAGTACCACAAAATATATGGTACTTTTTATTATCACAAAATTATCTCACTTAATTGCAACAACCATGTCTATTACCATTATTACCCCAGAATAATACAAAGAAAATAATTAAAACAACAATAATTATCCAAAGCCAATTTCCACCAAATCCATCATTACAACCATATCCACCGTAACCATATCCATAAGTTGGATAACCGTATCCGTACATATTATCATACTCCTTTCAATATATTATATCTTATTCATATATAAACAATTATAACGGATACCTAAAAAGTAAAAAAAACTTGTGACTTTTATTAGTATTTATGATATACTTATAAAAGTAAAGTAGTAGGTGATACAATGGATATAATTTTAATAATTTTAGTAGTAGCAATAATAATAGTAGGAATATTTTTTAAAGACTTTAAAAGTGTAGTATATTTTCTAGGAATAATAGATATATTTTTTAGATTACTCCATAAATTAATAGAGTTAATTAATGTCAAACAAATAACATCATTTGTTAATACTTATATACCATCATCATTAGAAATGATAATAAATAACTATTCCAGCGGCATATTAAATACAGTATTAATATGGATATTATTCTTATTATATATATACTTTGAAATATATCTAATAAAATATTGGATAAAGAAAAAGAAGTAGGTAGTAAAAATGGAATTAATAATAAAAATAATATATTATCTAGCATCAATACTATCAATCTTTTTATTTGTAATAAGTGTTCAACATAAAGAAAAGAAACATATACTATTAACTCAAGCATTTGCTACAATGTGCTATTTCATAACCTATTTAATAGTAGGAGCATACAGCGGATGTGCTGTAGAATTAATCGAACAAACAAAAGATTTTGTCTTTTATTCATATGAAAATAAAAATAAAAAAATTCCATTAATATTATTAATAGTATTTGCATCCCTTTTAGTTTTAGCATCTATAGTAACATTTAATGGATTATATTCTCTAATTCCATTATTAATAAATTTAGCATACTTTATTTCTTCATATTTTAAAAATCCAAAACATATAAGAGTAGTAATGCTAATATGTGGTTTCATCTGGGCATACTATAACTTTAAAGTAGGAGCATATGTAATAATAATAGGAAATGTATTAGAAATAATATCGGCATTCATCTCATTAATAAGATATAAAGAAGAAAAATAAAAATATCGACCAGTGCTTATATATAGCCCGGTCGTTTTTCTTTACTAAAAAAAATCACCTAACCATAGGTGACTTTATTATTTCCATCATGGTGGCTCCAACGGGAATTGAACCAGTGACACGAGGATTTTCAGTCCTCTGCTCTACCAACTGAGCTATAGAGCCATAATGGCGGTTCGTACGGGATTTGAACCCGTGATCTTCTGCGTGACAGGCAGACGTCATAGGCCTCTAGACTAACGAACCATTGGTTGCGGGAGCTGGATTTGAACCAACGACCTTCGGGTTATGAGCCCGACGAGCTACCAGACTGCTCCATCCCGCGATAA
>CAVJSY010000122.1:0-10365 GCA_963652285.1 Oribacterium sp. | reverse complement strand
ATTGTCTTCATCCATATTATTAAACAAATAATCTATAAATTGTTGTCTTATTTCTTCTGATAAACCCTGGTTAAATATATCTCTTCCTATATTTTTACTATTTTTGATATTTAAAAATGTTTCTTTTGTTAATTGTTCCAAACCTTCAGATAATAACGAATAGCAAGTTTTAGATCCTATATATACTAGATTAGTTTTAGATAATAGCATAAATGAATTAATATATTCCAGATTCTTTGTATTAAGAATAGCAATTGTTAATTTGGCTATATCAGCATTTTTTACATCTCTTGCAAAATTATAAATACATTTTGCATCTAAAAATTTAATTACTACATTTTCTAGTTTTTCTACATTTGCTCCTTGTACATTTGTTGCAAACCATACAATTCCTACATTATCTTTTGTTAATATTACAGCATTTTCTAATTTTTCTATATTAGCTCCTTTTATACATACTGCAAACATACTAATATATTTTGCATTTCTTGTTCGAATTATTGCATTTTCTAATTTTTCTATGTTAGCATTTTTTACATATTTTGCAAAATTATATATTTTTTTTGCATCTTTACTCTCAATTAATTTATTTTCAAATTTACTTATATTAGCTCCTTTTACTTCATTTGCAAACTTATAAAAATATGATTCATAGTCAAAATATAACATTGCATCTTCTAATTTTGAAATGTTAGCTCCTTTTACATTTTTTGCAAAGTAATAGATATATTCTGAATTTTTTAATGCTATTACAGCATTCTCAAGTCTTTCTATATTAGCTCCCTTTACATTTTTTGCAAATTCACAAATAGCATTCCCATATTTATCTGTTATAACAGTATCTTCTAATTTTTTAATATTTGCTCCTTGTACAGTTAATGCAAACCAATAAATATCGTATGTATCTTTCATCGATATTATTATATCTTCTAATTTATTTTTACTTTCTGTTGAAGTATTATTAGCAAGTGTAAAAATACAACCTGACTTATTTATTTTATCAAAACAACTATCATCAAGTACGATATTTTTTACCTTACTACAATAATCACGTATCAATGCATCTTCATTAGTTAAAATTAAATATTCTAATATACTTTTTAATTCATCATGATATTCTCCATTATAATCATAATTATTATTCTCAATTCTATCCATAATTGAACCAAGATTTCTTTCTATATATTCTTGTTCTAAATCATTTTCACTTATCATATATAATTCACTCCTTAATTGTCCTATATTATAACATAATAGTAATTTGCTATAATTATAATTTCTTATTTGTTAATCAAAAAAGCACCTAGAAATAATAGTTATCCTAAATTATTTCTAAATGCTTTTAAATCGTTTATAAATTCTTCGTTTTCTTTAACAATATTTTCTTCATATAATTGTTCTTTTACCTTTAGTAATTCTTTATAACTTATAATAGCAGTTTCTTCTTGTTCTTTTTCATAATCTGTTAATTCTATAGTTTGAGGACCTAGTTGTTGTTCTAATTGTCTTGATATTTCTTCTACAAAAGATATATTCTTTTTAGGAGGCTCTGGTTCTTCAACTTCATAACTGCCCCTTTTTATGAAGTCATTTAAATTTACTTTATTATCTACTTCATTCATCACTACTTCGTCACCTTTTTTATTTTCTTCTTTATCACTAATACCATTGCGTATTTCTATAGCGGATAAAGTGCTTTGCATTTTATCTAATACATTTTTTTCATATGGGTGATGAAATGGATCTTTTGTATTTTGGTTAGTATTTAGTATTTTATCAATTCTATCTTCTTCATAATAGTTTTTTTCTTGTTTATTTTTCCTTTTTTCACATTCGTTTATAGCTTTCTCTATATCTTTACTTATTTCTTTGATTGGCACTTTATTTGTTGATAGAAATTTTACAGATGCTATATCTTTATTTCTTCTTTCTAAATCAAGACTTACTTGCAACTCTTTTACTGCGTTAGACAATTTTTGAGTTTTTTTGCATAAATAAAGACAAAAAAAGAAAAGAAAAACAATTAACAATACTAAAATAACATACACCATATAATCACCCCATATTGCAATAATTGGCGATACTGGCAATATATATTGCAGCAGTTTCGACTCTCATTACTCTAGGTCCTAAAGATATAGATGTGTACCCATTGTTGTTTAAAAAATCTTCTTCTTTATCTGTAATACCGCCTTCAGGACCTATTACATACAACATTGTAGCACACTTACCATTATTTTGTAAATACTTGTTAACTAAATTTTCTTTTTCTTTTACACTACAAACATATTTATCTTCTACTTCTAATTTTACTAATTCTTTTAATGACATTATGTTTGTTATTTCTGGAATTTTATTTCGATGTGATTGCTCACTTGCTTCTTTGCATATTGATTCCCATCTTTTTTTCTTTTTCTCAAATTTTTGACTATCTAATTTAATAATACTTCTTTCCATATTCAAAGGTATTATTCTACTAACACCTAATTCAGTTAGTTTTTGTAATATTAAATCAAATTTTTGTTCTTTTACTAACGCTATAGCAATAGTTATCTCTGTATCTAACTCATTATTCTCATCTAATTTACTAATAATACTAATGTTATTATCATATCCATCTATTCTACATAAATATGTAATACCATCATAAACACATTCGATACCATCACCAATATTCATTCTCATTACATTTTTTATATGATGTAAATCAGTACTCTCTAAATATATATTACTGTTTTTCTTATCTTTAGCAAAATATCTTTGCATAATTACCTCATTTTAAATACTTTCTATATTTTTTAAACTCATTTGATGAATCTAATGTAGTATCATCTAATTCTTCAAATAATCTTTTTTGTTCTCTAGTTAATTTTTCAGGAATTATAATTTTAGTAACTATATACATATCCCCTTTTCTCTTGGTTTGGACGTTTTCTACTCCTTTACCTCTTATTCTTAATTTTTCACCATTTTGAGTACCTGCTGGAATATTTAATGTTACATTTCCATATAGAGTTGGTATTTCTTTTTTAGCACCTATTACTGCATCAGTAATTGTTAATGGTAGTGTTAAATATATATCATCATCAACTCTTTCAAATAGTTCATGATCTCTTACAGTAAATTCAATATATAAATCTCCTGGATTACCACCATTTATTCCTGCTTCACCTTTTCCTGATACCCTTAATCTATTTTCTGTATCTATTCCACTTGGTACAGTTACAGTTAATGTTTTAGTTCTTTTTATATGACCTGTTCCTCTACAATTAGTACATTTTCTTTCAAAAGTTGTACCAGTTCCATGACAATTAGGACAAGTTGTTTTCGATAAAAATGAACCAAACATTGTTCTTTGTTCTGATGTTACTGTACCTGATCCTCTACATTCAGGACAAGTTTTAGCATTAAATCCTCCTACACCTTTACACTCTTCACAAGTATCTGTTACATCAATTTTAATATCCTTTTTACATCCAAAAACTGCTTCATCAAAATCGATTGTCATTTTATATAGAACATCATTACCTCTTCTAGGACCATTTGAACTTCTTCTTGAATTACTTCTAGTTGAAAATCCAAATCCGCCTAAGATATCGTCAAATATATCTGACATATCTCCAAAATCAGAAAATCCAGAAAATCCTTGGAATCCAGCACCACCTCCACCATTAGCAAATGCTGCATGACCAAATTGATCATATTGTTTTCTTTTATTTGGATCTGATAGCACTGCATAGGCTTCTTGACACTCTTTAAACTTTTGTTCGGCATCTGGTTCTTTACAAACATCAGGATGATATTTTTTAGCAAGTTTTCTAAATGCAGATTTTATCTCGGCATCTGTTGCAGTCTTAGATACTCCTAAAACCTCATAATAATCTTTCTTATCCATAACTAACCTCTTTTCTGTTATAAAGAATTAAGTTCTAGTTACCTAGAACTTACATTCTTATTATTTTTCTTCGTAATCTGCATCAACTACATCATCATCTTTTTTGCTTGTCTCTTTATTATCTTCTTCTTTTTCATTAGATGAATTATCTGTATTGTTTGCTTTAGCAGCTTCTTCATAAACTTTTGAAGCAAATTCATTGGCCTTAGTTAATAATTTATCTTTAGCCTCTTTTATTTCTTCTACATTTTCTTTTTCAATTGCTTTATTAACTTTCTCTATTAATTCTTCTGCTTCTTTTTTGTCTTTATCACTTACTTTATCTCCAAGATCTTTGATAGCCTTTTCAGTCATAAATACAACTTGTTCTGCATCATTTTTAGCATCTGCTAAATCTTTCTTTTTAGCATCTGCTTCTTTATTAGCTTCTGCTTCTTTTCTCATTTTTTCTATTTCTTCATCTGATAATGTATTAGTAGCAGTTATTGTAATTTTTGCTTCTTTTTGTGTTCCTAAATCTTTTGCTTTTACATTAACAATACCATTAGCATCAATATCAAATGTTACTTCTATTTGTGGAACTCCTCTAGGTGCTGGTGGGATATTAGTTAATTGAAAGTTTCCTAAAGTTTTATTATCAGCAGCCATTGGTCTTTCACCTTGTAATACATGAATGTCTACAGCAGGTTGGTTATCAGCGGCAGTTGAGAATACTTGACTCTTACTTGTTGGAATTGTTGTATTTCTTTCAATTAAAGTAGTCATTACTCCACCCATTGTTTCAATTCCTAATGATAATGGTGTAACATCTAGAAGTACTATATCATTAACATCACCAGTTAATACACCACCTTGAATAGCAGCTCCCATAGCAACTACTTCGTCTGGATTTACTTCTTTTGATGGTTCTTTACCAGTTTCTTTCTTAACTAATTCTTGTACCATTGGTATTCTTGTTGATCCTCCAACTAATATTACTTTATCAATATCACTCTTAGTTAAAGATGCATCCTTTAAAGCTTTTTTAACTGGTTCTAGTGTTGAATTTACTAAATCTTCGATTAATGATTCAAATTTAGCTCTTGTAATATCCATTTCAAAGTTTACTGGTGTTCCATCAACTTGTGCAATAAATGGTAGAGAAATTTGAGTAGAAGTCATACCAGATAAATCTTTTTTCGCTTTTTCTGCTGCTTCTTTTATTCTTTGCATAGCCATCTTGTCATCTCTTAAATCAACATCTTCTTCTTTCTTAATTTGCTCTAATATATAATCTACTAATCTATTATCAAAGTCATCTCCACCTAAGTGGTTATTTCCTGATGTAGATAATACTTCAAATACACCATCTCCTAATTCTAGGATTGATACATCGAATGTTCCTCCACCTAAATCATATACTAAGATTTTTTCATTCTTATCTTGTTTATCTATTCCATATGCAAAAGCTGCTGCTGTTGGTTCATTAATAATTCTTTCAACTTCTAATCCAGCAATCTTACCAGCATTTTTAGTTGCTTGTCTTTGAGCATCGTTAAAGTAAGCTGGAACAGTAATAACTGCTTTTGTTACTTTTTCTCCTAAATATGCTTCTGCAGTCTTCTTTAAATCTCCTAAAATCATAGCAGATATCTCTTCTGGTCTATATTCCTTTCCATTTGCTTTTACTTTAGCATCCTCTTTACCCATCAATCTTTTTATTGAACTTATTGTATCTGGATTAACAATTGCTTGACGTTTTGCTTTATCACCAACAATCATTTCTCCTTTCTTAAATGCCACTACTGATGGAGTAGTTCTTCCACCTTCGGCATTAGCAATAACCTTTGCTTCACCTCCATCATATATTGCAACACAACTATTTGTTGTACCTAAATCTATTCCTATAATTTTACTCATATATATTCACCTTTCCTTTATTTTTCTTCATAATCTGTATCGATTACGATTTTTTTATTTTTCTTTTTTGTAGTTTTATTTGTATTTGTAGTTTTATTATTTACATTTTTACTTACAAGAGAAGTATAGATGATAATTGCTACAAAGGCTATTAGTATTATTGGTAATAACCAAATAAATAATTTAACAGATATAATAGCTAAGAGGATAGCTAAAATGATATAAATAATTTCTTTAATTTTTTCTTTATCCATATATTATTCATTTACCTTTACCATAGCAGGTCTTATTACTCTATCTTTATACATATAACCTTTTTGTAATACTTCTAATACCACTCCTGCAGGTTTATTTTCATCATGGTCTGTTAATACTGCGTGATGATAAGTAGAATCAAATTCTAATCCTTCTGCTTCTATTTCTTTTACTTCAAACTTATTTAACATATTTATTGTAGATGAATAAATAAGTTTAAATCCTTCCAAGAATTTTGAAACTTCATCACTCAAATCATTATCATCCATCTTTATAGCGCGTTCAAAATTATCAATAACAGGAAGAAATTCTTTTAATATATCTTCATTTTTATATTTTAATGTTCTATCCATTTCTTCTTGCTGTCTTCTTTTATAATTTTGAAGTTCGGCTTGATTTCTAAGTAGTGTATCCTTTAATTTACTAACTTCATTAGTAAGTTCATTTACTTGTTTAGTTAGTGTTTCTTTTTCTTCATCATGTTTGTTTTCTTCTTTAGTTTCAGTAACACTTTCTACTTGCTCTTTTTGTTCTTCTTGTTTTACTTCTTTATTTTTTTCCTTATTTTTCATCATTTCCTCCAATGTTATTTTTAATATAATCTAGCATACTTACTACTCGACCATATTCCATTCTTTTAGGTCCTATTATAGCAATAGTTCCTTCTTCCCCATTATAGTTATAATTTGTTTTGATTATTGAAACATCATCTGATATTTCGCTATCCTTTCCAACATAAATATTTATACCATTATCTTCTTCAGTAGTAATATTACTTACATCATCAAATTTATTTAATAGTTTTGATATTTTTTCTACGCTATTAAATTCTGGCTGTTTTAGGAAGTTATTCCTTCCCATAAATGTAACATCACTAGCTTTAGAAGTAAATTCACTGAATGCATCATAAAATGCATTATATAATACTTCATGTTGAACCACATATTTTCCTATAATAGGTTTTACTTCATATTCTAACTTTTCACTTACTTCATCAATTGGTGTACCAACAATTAATTTATTTATTAAATCAACTGTCTTTCTTACTTCTTCAATACTTATTGTTTCTGGTAAGTATAAATTCTTATGTTCTACGTAACCTTTATCAGTTATTACCATCGTTAGAATTTTATTATCTTCTAAGGGAACTATTTCTACTTTTTTTAATTTATTATTTTTAGAACTATTTCCTAATACTACTGAAGTATAATTTGTGATTTCTGAGATTATTTCAATACTTTTCTTAATTGTATCACTTAAGTCTAATGTTTGATTATGAAATATTGTTTGTAACTTTAACATATCTTCACCATTCATATCTCTTGGTGTCATTAAGTTATCAACATAATATTTATATCCTTCTTCTGAAGGAATTCTTCCTGATGCAAAGTGATTTTTTTCAAGGTATCCTAATTCTTCTAAATATACCATTTCATTTCTTATAGTAGCAGATGAACATTTTAACTTTTTGCAAATGCTGTTAGAACTTATTGGTTTAGCAGTCTTAATGTATTCTTCTACTATTACTTTTAAGATTTCTTGTTCTCTTTTACTTATCACTTTATCACTCCCTTAGCAGTCATTCTTTCTGAATGCTAAATACATTATATTACATTATTTTAGCAATGTCAACACTTATTTGCTAACTTTTCAAAAAAATAAAAAGTAGAATTTACTACTTCTTATTTAACGATCTAGTATATAGTTTATCTAATAGACTTACAACTTCATAATAGATGTTTTTATTACCATCAACTTTTGTAACTAATCTTTTTTCTCTTATCATTGTATCTAATATATTACCTAAATCAAAGGAATTTATACTTTCGCAAATATTATTTCTTAATAATTCAGTATACAAGGTATTCAAATAAAAATACTTATAATTTGCTTCAATCCATTCACTAATCTTAGATGTTAATTCAGATTTATTATCTTTGCCATTTACATTATACTCTAGTATTGCCAAGAAGTTTCCATCTTTTTTATCACATATACAACTTTTTAATTTCCAATAATCATATTGAATTTGATCACCGGATTTTATAGCCCTGTAATAAAACAATCCCTTTTCTTCAGTATATGCAATTTTATAATAAATTATTCCTTCATATCTTATACCGGTTTTTGAACCACGTGATGTTTTCTTTTTGCATATAGCTTTTATCTCATCACATTCTCTTAATAATATTTCACCAGTTACCTTGTTCCTTAATACATAGTCTCCATCTACAAATTCTCTAACTAATCCAGGGCCATATATTTCGCCTCCAGATTCATTTAAATAAATTGCTCTAAAAGATTCTGTTATTAAATGCAAATCATCAGGATTATCTACATCTAATAATCTATATCTATTTGACAAAGGTTCTTCTAAACCACTTATATATTTTACTATTACTCCCATTATAATACTCCTTTCAACACGCTTACGTATTATAAATTATATCTTTTAATTTGTCAACTATAAGAGAATTTTTAATTGTTTTATTTTTTATTTTATGTTAGAATTATTGGTATGTGTGGTGATAATTATGTTTAAGTATAGTTTAGATAATAAGAGATATCATACTCTAAATTATCATTTAAAAAATAAGTTTAATTCTAAGGTATTTAAAGTTAGTTTAAATGGTGGATTTAGTTGTCCTAATATAGATGGTACTATTGGATATGGTGGTTGTATATATTGTTCTAAATCTGGTAGTGGTGAATTTGGTGGAGATATTAATGAAGATTTAGTTACTCAATTTTATCATATTAGAGATAAAATGAAAAGAAAATGGCCGGATGGTAAGTTTATAGCGTATTTTCAAGCTAGGACTAATACATATGCTTCAGTAGAAGTATTAAGAGAAAAATATGAATCTGTATTAAAATTAGATAATGTTATTGGTCTATTTATTGCTACTAGGTGTGATGCTATTAGCGATGAAGTTCTTGATTATTTGAGTGAATTAAATAATAGAACTTATTTAGTTATAGAACTTGGATTACAAACTATTCATGAATCTACTTCTAAGCTTATTAATAGATGTCATACTTTAGAACAATTTGATAATATGGTTAAAAAATTGAAAGATAGAAATATTGAAGTTGTAGCGCATATTATTAATGGGCTTCCTAATGAGACAGAAGAAATGATGTTAGATACTGTTAGACATCTTAACAAGATTGGTATTGATGGAATTAAAATTCATATGTTAAATATTGTTAAGGATACTCCATTAGAAAGTATGTACTATAAAAATAAGTTTCATATTCTAAGTAAAGATGAATATATTGATATTGTTATTAAGCAATTAGAGTTATTAGATTCTAGAATTGTTATTCATAGAATTACTTCTGATCCTGATCCAGAACAATTAGTTGAGCCTACTTGGTTAGTTAAAAAATTCTGTGTTCTTAATGATATAGATAAAGAAATGGTAAGAAGAGATACTTATCAAGGAATTAAATTATAGATTAAACCCACCAGGAGTAATATAAGGTCTGGTGGGATATTAATATAATTATTTTATATAATAAAGGTACTAGATTTTACTAGTGCTTTTTTAGTATTAATCAATATGAACATTATTTTTCTTCATATACATTTCAGGTTTACCCATATTTAATTCTTCTGATACATTTAATCCTAATCCATCAATAAAATTTTGGATTTCTTTTTTTATAAGTTTTACATCAACATCTTCATTAGTACAATATTCTACTTCCATAAATATTCCTAAATCTTTTACATCCTCTATTACTATCTCATAATTATCATATGTATATGTTTCTTTTTTATTTTCTATTTTAATAAATTTTACTAGTCCTAATTTTTCAAAAATTTCTTTTATAATATCAATAGATTCTACTTTAGTTTCATATTCATTTGAATATAACCATTTGCCATCTTCAAAAACATCATCCTTATATGTTATAAAATAATTATCATTTTTGCTTCTAAGTCGTAAACAATGACTAAGTTGATTTTCTTTATCTGGTTTTAATGTATCTCTTTTAGGATCATAATAATATTCATCTATAGTTTCCTTTAATCCTTCATAATTAAATTTCTCAAATTTTCTTTTAATATTTAATATATCATCATATACTTCTACTAATACTTCTATCTCTTTCATACTTCCTCCTATATTTTTCTTATTATCTTATTTATACTAATAAATAAACTCTAAAAATAAATAACATATACAATTATACAAGTATAATAATCAATTAAAGTATAACACATATATTATTATTTTTAAACTTTTTTATACTTAAATAAATAATTAAAAATATATAAAAGATACTTATCAAGGAATCAATTATAG
>CAVJSY010000121.1:0-2603 GCA_963652285.1 Oribacterium sp. | reverse complement strand
AGTATATACTTCACTGATGGAGGAAGTTCCTGAAAGAGTTATTTTAACTTTATTTTCTTTTGGATTTACTTCTATTTTTGTTTTAGATGATATTATTTCATGTATTATAAAGCCATCATCATAATTTGATTTTATTAGAGTATTTGTTATATTATCTTTAATAAAATTGTAGGCGATAGATTCTTTTTCATCTAGGTATCCTATTAATTTATCTTTTTTAAATACTGTCATATTTGATAAAACTAATTTTGCTTCTGTGTCTGTTTTTTCTAGATCATCTTTATCATTTCCTTCTTTGATGTTACCTTCTAATTTTATGGTTGGTAGTGCTAATTCTTTGTTGTCATCTAGGTAGGTATCCATTAAATCACTATATGTTGTTAGTGAAGTTATACCTAAATATTTATTTAAATTTTTTAAACTTTTAGTGATGCTTTCTGATGTTAAATTATCTAAGGGAGTTATTGTTTCTAATATATTTTTATCCTGAGAGATTAAGACATAAAATTCATCTCTGAGTTCTGGATCTCTTATTAGAAAATCTAATATTGGTGATATTCCTTCTTTTGCTAATTCTTCATCTATTATTAGTAATTCAAGGTGAGCAGCATACATTTTATTTGGAGATTCTTTTATCATTTCTCTTAGAGCTTTTTGGATACTTTGAGATGTGGTATTATAGGTTATGAAACTTGGTTGATTTCCTTTAGAAGCATCTGTGTCTTTTCTGGGATTAACTACTTGAACTGTTACTTTATATAAATCATTATTTTTTTCTATACTCATAGCAGTTACTATATATAGGTCATTTAGTTCTCTGTAGTTATAGCATCCTGTTAATAGGGGGAGTAATATAATTAATAAGATTATAATTTTTTTCATTGTTTATCACCTAGATCTTTGTATTTTGTAATATTATTTGATAATAATGAGTTTCTTTTTTTTAAATCCTTGGTTGGAAATTTAATTATACTATTTTTAATTTCTTGGATATTTAATGGTGAATATGGATAAAAGTAAGGTATTCCAAATGAATTTAGAGAACACATTTTTATAATGTAATAAATAAATATTATTATTACTCCATATATTCCCATTAGGGATGCTCCTAACATAAATAAAATTCTATACCATCTTAGTCCATTAATCATTTCTGGTTCAGTAAATAATAGGGCTGAAATTGAGGTTATTGCTATTACAATTATCATTATTGGAGATACTATTCCAGCGTTTACTGCGGCTTCTCCTAATATAAGTGTTCCTACTATTGATAGGGCACTGGATGTGAATGTTGGTATTCTTAAATCACTTTCTCTTAGTATTTCAAATGATATTATCATTATTAATGCTTCTATAAATGCTGGGAATGGTACTGATTCTCTTTGAGAGGTAAAACTTATTAGTAATTCTGTTGGTAATATTTCTTGGTTATATGTTGTTATTGCTATGTATATAGCGGGTGTTAATAATGATACAAAGAAGGCTGTATATCTAATCATTCTAGTTAGTGATACATTAATACTTTTTCCAAAACTATCTTCGGTAGTTAGAAAAAAATCATTAAATGTAGCGGGTAATATTAATACAAATGGTGATGTATCTACCATTATTGCTATTTTTCCTTTTAATAGATTTTGGCAGACATTATCGGGTCTTTCTGTAGATATTATTGTTGGGAATACTGATTTATTTTCTTTTTCTATTAAGTTTTTAATAGTGCCTGCAGATATGATTCCATCTATATCTATGTTATTTAATAAATTTTTAATTTTTTCTACTTTTTCTTTTTTTACTATGGTATTTATATATATTATTGATACTTTGGTTTTGGTGTATCTTCCAATATCTTGTGAATAAGTCCAGAGGTTATTATCTTTAATTCTTCTTCTTATTAATCCTATATTTGTTTGGGTATCTTCTACAAATGCATCTATTGGTCCTCTTATTGTGCTTTCTGCTTGGGGAGTTGATATTGATCTTGATAGATTTCTTTTAGTTTCTAATGCTATAAAATCATTGCAGTTTTCTATTAATATGATAGTAAAGCCATAATTTAGATAATAGCATATATCTTTGTAGGTTGTTATTATTTTAGTTTTGAAGTTATCTATATCATTTTGAATTATTACTTTTAAATCTATTTCTTTGTCGTAAGTTAGATTTATTTTATCTAAACTTCTTATAATAAAATCACTTATTTTATCAGATGATGTTAGGGGTTCATTATATATAATATATAAGGTTTTACCGCATACATATTTTTTTCTATATGTTATATCATCATTATTATTTGTTTCTTTTTTTATCTTTTTTACAATATTTTCAATATTCATGATAATTCACCTAGTAATATTATTAACTAAAAATTAAATAAATATTTATAATAAATATAAATAATTTTAATATAATTAAGTATGAATATTAAATTGATTTTAGAGGGAATAATAGTGGGAATAGGAAAGATTATTCCAGGAGTTAGTGGTAGTGTTATAGCGGTTAGTTTTGGACTTTATGATAAGCTTATATCTTGTATTACTAATTTTTTTGATGATAAAAAAAATAATTTTAAGTTTTTAATTAATTTTGTTATAGGGGTTTTAATT
>CAVJSY010000120.1:0-4426 GCA_963652285.1 Oribacterium sp. | reverse complement strand
AGCATATACTTTAGCAATTGTTACTCCTATTCTTATTCCAGTAAATGAACCTGGGCCTGATACTACTAGTATTCTATCTATATCATTAGGTTGTAATTTTGATGCATCTAATAATTCTTTAATAAAATAAGTTGTATAAATTGAATGACTATTTGGGATAGATTCTGTTACTTTATTTATTAATATATTATCTTTTATAATGCCAATAGATACATCTTTATCTGATGTATCTATAAATAAATTTATCATAATATTGCCTCACATATATTTACGTATTTATCACCATAAGGTTTTAATACTAGTACTCTTGTTGTTTCATCTATTATTTTAAAAGTTATTTCTAATCTTTCTTTTGGTAAGTAATCTTCTATCATTTCAGCCCACTCTATGATTGTTACTCCACCTTTAGTAAAATATTCTTCTAGTCCTAGAGAATCTACTTTACCATCTGTACGATACATATCCATATGATATAGTGGTAGTTCTCCTACATATTCTTTTATTATATTAAATGTTGGAGATGTTACATCTGTAATTGCCATAGCGGAAGCAAATGCTTTAGTAAACACTGTCTTTCCACTACCTAAGTCTCCATTTAAACATATTACCATGTTAGGAAATTTTTCACTTTCTATATTTTGTGCTAATTCAATAGTTTCCTCTTCTTCATGAGTTACTACTTTATACATATTGTTATCCATTAAAATCACCTTTCTTTAACTTATGTCTATTTAATTATATCAAATATATACTCTAAATTACAATACCTTTTTCGTAAATTTTATTGCAATTTGATAAAAATGTGTTATGATTAATATGGATGTATTTATGATATGTTTAATATTTAAATGAAATGAGGATATATAATGAATATAAATTCAGTTGGTAATAAGGGTTTGGATGAATTAAAGGAATTAAGAGATAGTTTAAAACTTATTAATAGTGAGAATTTTAGACCAAGAGAAGAAACTCACAGGTATGGATCCTGGTCTAAGAATTTGAATGATGATAACAGTATTACTTATAGTAGAATGTGTAGTAGATGTGGTCACATTGAAAAAATTAATAGTAGTGTTCCTGATATTAGTATAGAGAGTATTATAAAAAAACAAATTGAAGCTAGTAGATTAGTTGATTACTTTTGTAATACTGATGATAAGGACTTAAGTGATGAGAATATTTTATTTTATTTGACTACTACTATTGACTATCAAATGTATATGGATTTAGTTCCTGTTATTAATAAAATTGTTTCTGTTAATGGTGGATATCAAGTTCATAATAATTATACTGAGAATTTAATATTTAATTCTATACTTAGCTTAGGAAAAATTGGTTATATACCTGATGATTTATTTGATGAAATTCTTCATTATTTAAATAATGAGAGTGAATATTTGGGTACTGGAAAAGGAAGGGCTGCATAAGTTCTTTTTTTATAATCAGCCATAGATAATATTTGTAATGGCTGTACTTCTAAGAAAAAAAGCCATAACTATTTATGACTTTCTTTATCTAATACTTTTTTTAGAAACATTCCTGTATATGAAGTTTCAACTTTTGCTACTTCTTCTGGAGTTCCAGTACAGACAATATTTCCACCTAGATTGCCTCCTTCTGGGCCTAAATCTATTATATAATCTGCTACTTTTATGACATCTAAATTATGCTCTATTACTAATACTGTATCTCCATTATCCACTATTCTTTCTAATATTTTTAGAAGTTTTTTTATGTCATGCATATGTAGACCAGTTGTTGGCTCATCTAATATGAATAAACTTTTACCTGTTGCTTTCTTTTGTAATTCTTTTGCTAATTTTACTCTTGCTGCTTCTCCACCAGATAGTGTTGGAGCAGGTTGACCTAATTTTACATAGCCTAATCCTACATCTTGTAATACTTGTAATTTATTTTTTACTTTTGGATGATTCTCAAAGAATTCTAAGGCTTCATCTACCCTCATATTTAATACATCATATATAGATTTTTCTTTATATTTTATTTGTAATGTTTCTCTATTATATCTTGTACCATTACATACTTCACATGGAACATATACATCTGGTAAAAAATGCATTTCAATTTTCTTTACACCATCTCCCCAACAGGCTTCACATCTTCCACCTTTTACATTAAAGGAAAATCTTCCTTTGTCGTAGCCTCTAATTTTTGCTTCTTTAGTTTGAGCAAATATATCTCTTATATCGTCAAATACACCTACATATGTTGCTGGGTTACTTCTTGGAGTTCTTCCTATTGGTGATTGAGTTATTTGAACTACTTTATCTATGTATTCTAGACCTAATACTTTCTTATGCTCTCCAGGTTTTTCTTTGGTTTTATATAGATAATTTCTTGCTACTTTGTATAATATACCATTTACTAAGGTAGATTTACCAGATCCTGATACACCTGTTATACAAGTTAATGTTCCTAATGGTATTTTTACATTTATCTTTTTTAAATTATGTTCTTTAGCGCCTTTTATCTCTAAATATTTTTTATTACCTTTTCTTCTTTTTTCTGGTATTTCTATTTTATATTCTCCAGTTAAATATTTACCTGTTAGACTGTTTTTATTTTTCATTACTTCTTCTGGAGTTCCACAAGCCATAACTTTTCCACCATGTTCTCCTGCTAAGGGGCCAATATCTACTAGATAGTCTGCTGCTAGCATTGTATCTGTATCATGTTCCACTACAATAAGAGAGTTACCTAAATCTCTCATTTCTTTTAATGAATTAATTAATTTCTCATTATCTCTTTGATGGAGTCCTATGCTTGGTTCATCTAATACATATAATACTCCTGTTAATCTTGAACCTATTTGAGTTGCTAATCTTATTCTTTGACTTTCTCCACCTGATAAGGTTCCAGCCGATCTAGATAATGTTAAATATTCTAGTCCAACATTTATTAAAAAGTCTAATCTAGAATTTATTTCTTTTAGTATTACTTGGGCTATTTCTTGTTTTTCTTTTGATAATTTTAATTTATTTATAAATTCTTTTAGTTCTCTAATATTCATATTTGTGACATCAAATATGTTTTTATTATTTATTAAAACTGATAGGACACTTGGTTTTAGTCTTGAACCTTTACAGGTATCACAAGGTAATTCTACCATATATGTTTCTATCCATTCTCTAATCCAAGTACTTTTTGTTTCTATATATCTTCTTTCTAAATTAGTTATAATTCCTTCAAAGTAATCAGTTGTATTTCTTGTATTTCCATTTTTAGCTACATAGTTAAATTCCAGTGGTTCATTGGATCCATATAAAATGATATTTAATTCATCTTTTGTTAAATCTGCTACCTTTTTATTTAGGTCTATATTATATTTGGATGCTACTGCTTTTAACTGAGTATTTATAATATTATTACCATCATCTAAATTTATAGTCTTTATAGCGCCTTCTTTTATAGAAAGATTTCTATCTGGAATTATTAAATCAACATCTAATTTGTATTTAACTCCTAAGCCTTTACAGTCAGGACAAGCACCGTATGGAGCATTAAATGAAAATATTCTTGGTTCTAATTCTTCTAGTGAATAGTCACAATAAGGACAAGCAAATTTTTCACTTAATAATATTTCTTCACCACCAATGACATCTATTATTACTTTACCTTTAGATAGATTACAAGAAGTTTCTAATGCTTCATATAATCTAGTTCTTATACTATCTTTGACTACTAATCTGTCTACTATTACGGAGATATTGTGTTTTTTGTTTTTTTCCAATTCTAAATCCTCGCTTAAATCTTTTGTTTCTCCATCTATTTTAGCACGGATATATCCTTCTTTTCGCAAATTTTCTAATAAATCTTTATGAGTACCTTTTTCCCCTTTTACTATAGGAGACATTACCATTATTTTTGTATTTTCTTCTAAAGATAATACTTTATTGCACATTTCTTCTATAGATTGAGATGATATTGGTATATGATGGGTAGGACAATATGCTGTACCTATTCTAGAATATAATAATCTTAAATAATCATATATTTCAGTTACTGTTCCCACTGTACTTCTAGGATTATTATTGGTGGTTTTCTGATCTATACTAATTGATGGTGATAATCCTTCTATTACATCTACATCTGGTTTATCTGTACTTCCTAAAAATTGTCTAGCATATGAGCTTAAACTTTCTACATATCTTCTTTGTCCTTCTGCATAGATTGTATCAAATGCTAAAGATGATTTCCCTGATCCTGATACACCAGTCATTACTACTAATTTATTTTTTGGTATATCTAAATCTATATTTTTTAAATTATTTTCTCTAGCACCTCTAATTATTATTTTATCCATTATAATACACCTCTTTTGGTTAGTTATTATAGCACATTTTCTGATAAATAAATATACTAATTATTACCTTTTTTCCGGTATTTAATATATCATATATAAATT
>CAVJSY010000119.1:0-4138 GCA_963652285.1 Oribacterium sp. | reverse complement strand
ATCAAACTGCATTATACTTCACCATCCGTTAAATTATTATATCATTTATATATATTTTTTTCTACTTAATTTTTTATTTTATCTTCCTCCATTTATTTCGTAGGTGTCTGTTGCTACGAAGAAAGCATTTTCATCTATTTCCTTTACTATTTCTTTCATTAAAAAGTATTGCCGAGTTGGGATTGCACACATTAGTATTTTTTTCTTATCTCCAGTGTACCCTCCTTTTCCGTCTATTATAGTGGCACTATGGCCTAAATTTGATATTATAAATTCATTTACTTCTTTTTCTTTAGTTGTTACTATATAGAAAGTTTTACAAACTGATGTTCCTAATATTTCTTTATCTGTAATATAAGAACCTATATATAATCCCGCTATAGCATATAATACATTAGAAAAGCCAAAGAAAAATCCACTTATAAATATTAGTGTTCCATTTAATATTAAAGAAGATTTTCCTACTGAGATTCTTAAATATTTATATATTATTTGATAAATTGTTTGAAATCCTCCTAAAGAAAATCCAGATTTTAAAATAATTCCAGAGGCAAATCCCATTATTATTGAACCACAGGTTACTGTTAGAAATAATGAGGTATTAGAAAAATCTATGTAACTAGTAAATACTGTTGCAAATTCTATAAATATTGGAAGTATTATAACTCCTAATAATGTTTTTACTGTTTCTTTAAATCCTAATAATAAGAAGCCAAGTATTTGAATTATAAATGACGCTACTAAGACAAATAGACTTATATTTATTGGTTTTATTGCATTTATTATTTGTGCTAATCCTGTTGTACCTCCCGTTACTATATTAAATGGTTCAAAGAAGATTGTAAATGATAGAGCATATAATAATGTTCCTGTTATGAATAAGCATACTCTTTGAGTAAAGTTTTCTTTTTTTATATGTTCTAGTATTTCTAGAGAGGCTATACTTTCTTTCATATAATCCATATTACTGCCTCCTATTACTTACTTCGTATGCATCACATACTAGGAAAAATATTTTGTCATCTATTTCTTTTAGTCCTTCTTTTACTACGAAATATTTTCTGGTTGGTACTACTCCTAATAATAATGTTTGTTTACTATTTGAGTATCCTCCTTTGGCATTTATTAAGGTTACTCCTCCATTGATAATTGATAATAGAAACGCTTTTACTTCATCTTCTTTTTCTGTTACTATGTAAAATGCTTTACTTTGGGATATTCCTAATACTACTTTATCAGTCATAAAGCTTATTATATATAATACTAAAAATCCGTATAGTATTGTTTCCCATGGGAATACTAATTTTGCTAAAAGAACTACAATTCCATCTGATACCCAAGTTGCTTTTCCTAAACTTACTTTTGTATATTTTGAAACTATTTCTGTTATAACATCAGTGCCTCCAGTATTAAAATTAGTTTTAAATATAATTCCGTATCCTAATCCTGATAATACTCCTCCAAATATTGCTATTACTAATAATTCTACATTATCAAATTTTATTAGTGGTACTAAGAATGATGTTAGATATACAAATATTGGAAATATTATTGAGCCAACTAAGGCGTTTTTGGTTTTCTTTTTTCCTAAAGCAAAATAACTTACTATTAATAAAATTATGTTTGCTACTAAAATAAATACATATGTTGGTACTCCTAATCTTTTAAATATTATTGATAATCCTGATACTCCAAAGCAAACTATTCCATATTGGTCAAAAAATACATTAAATGAAAATGCTACTATTAAGCATCCTAGTGCTAAGAGGAAATATCTTTTAACTAAATCTTTTTTATCAACATTTTCTAAAATCTTATTTATTTTTCTTTGCCTTAATTTTCTAAATAACATACTACATCACTTCCCTTTTTATTTTTTATTACTTTTTAATCCCGCTATAATAAAATCTTGTATTTCTCCGTCTAATACTTCAGATACTCTACTAGTTGTGTATCCTGAAACATTATCTTTTACCAAAGTATATGGACACATTACATAACTTCTTCTTCCTGAACCAAAGGAATTTTCTTTTTGGTCTTTTTTCATATTACTTAATTCTTTATTTAAGTTTTCTAATTCTTTAGCATACAACTTGCTTTTTAGTATTTCTAGACAATGCTCTTTATTTTGAATTTGACTTCTTTCATTTTGACATGTTACTACTATTCCAGAAGGTATGTGCGTAATTCTAACTGCACTATCAGTGGTATTTACTCCTTGTCCTCCAGGGCCACTACTTCTATATATATCTATTTTTAAGTCACTGTTATTTATTTCTATATTGATATTTTTATCTATTTCTGGAGTTACTTCTACTGCTGCAAATGAGGTATGCCTTCTTTTATTTGAATCAAAAGGACTAATTCTTACTAGTCTATGAACTCCTTTTTCATTTTTTAGATATCCATAGGCATTTGTACCTTTTACCATTAACATTACACTTTTTATTCCTACTTCTTCACCTGGTTGGATATCTAATTCTTCTGTTTTATATCCTTCTTTTTTTAGATATCTTGTATACATTCTGTAAAGCATATTTGCCCAATCGCAACTTTCGGTTCCACCTGCTCCAGCATGAATTTCTAGTATACAATTATTTTGATCGTATTCTCCACTTAGATAAGTTTTCAAGTTTATTTCTTCTAGATTTTCTTTTAATTTTTGATAGTCTTCTTCTATAAGAGAACATAAATCTTTATCATACTCGACTTCTAAAAGTTGTAATGTTTCAATATTATTATTTATTTTTGTTTCTAGTTGTTCTATTGGCATAATAATACTTTTTAAGTTACTTATTTCATTTAATATACTATTTGATTTATCTTTATCATTCCAAAAATTTGGATTATTCATCTCTTTATTTAGTTCATTTAATCTATCTTTTGTGCTATTTAAGTCAAAGAGACCTCCTGATATTATTTAAATCTTCTGACATATTATTATAGTTTATTAATAATTCTTTTATATCCATATGCATCACCTATGTTTTAATTATAACTTATATCTAAAAAAAAAGAAAGAAATATTTATAAAATGGTTGAAAAATATTAATATTTGTTGTATAATTTATGACGTATATTGAAATGCGCCCATAGCCCAATTGGATAGAGCGTCTGGCTACGGACCAGAAGGTTTGGGGTTCGAATCCCTATGGGCGCACCAAATTGAAATTAACCTACGGACTTAAAAGTTCGTAAGTTTTTATTTTATATATTTTTTTATTTGTTATTAATGTACTTTATATCAGTTTCATTAAGTATTTTCATTTGAGATATTGCTATTTTATTAAGTCTAACTATTCTTTCAGATTGATTCAGGCCGTCATTTATGAATACAGAATTGAGATTTTCTAAATTTGCTAAGCATATTAATTCATTTATATTTGCATAATCTCTAATATTTCCATCAAAATTTTTATTTTTAATTTTCCATTCTTTTGCAGTTATACCAAATAGTGCCATATTTAAAACATCCGCTTCTTCTGCATACACATAATTAATTTGTTCTTTTGTTAACTCATTAGGTATTAAATTCTTTTTTATTGCATTAGTATGTATTCTATAATTAATTTTTGAAAGTTCGCGTTTAGCATTCCATCCAAGTTGCTTTTGTTCTTCAGACTTTAATCTTTCAAATTCTTTAATGAGTAACAATTTGAATTTTGGGCTGATCCACATTCCAAACTCAAAAGCAATATCTTTATGTGCATAAGTTCCACCATATCTTCCTGCTTTAGACATTATTCCTATTGCGTTTGTTTTTTCAACCCATTCTTTAACACTAATTTTATAACTATTTAAGCCAGCTTGGCTTTTAATTATGGCGAATTCGCCATAATTAAAATTGGGATTATGAATTTCTTCCCAAATACCTAGAAATTCAATGGTATTTCTATTTCTCAACCAATCAGATACAAAAAAATCTCCATCTTTAGATTTAAGCATATCTGTAATAGAAATATAATCTTCATCTTCTATTTTAAAATATGAAATTTTTTGATTTAAAACTTTTAATTCTGCCATTTCTAAACCTCCTTTTTTTTACTTTTATTTATTATTTTTAAACTTACCTCTACTTTAACTCGTTCAACCGAAGTATAACACATTTATTGTAAATTGTACAAGATATATTTAATAT
>CAVJSY010000118.1:0-4213 GCA_963652285.1 Oribacterium sp. | reverse complement strand
TTTTTAATTATATTTTGAATATAATAATTTAGAAATGGTTAATTTGAGTATATTTTTTAATTTTTTGGTTAATAATATAGTTGTAATTATACTATTATAAATATGTTGTTTTGCTTAATTGGTCGTAAGTGCAAGCTTGCGTTTAATATAGATTGGAACTAGAAAAAAATTCTAGTTCTTTTTTATATTTAATTGATTTTTAATGATATTTTTGGTATATTTATTTATGATTAAAGTAGATAAGGAGTTGATAGATGTGAATCGTAATAATGCTAAGAAAAAAAGAAGTAATAATATTAAAAGTTCATCTTGCGATTTAGTTAAGAAAAATATTAAAAGAAAGATAAAGAGTAATAAAAATATTTTATTTAGCATTGGTTCAAAAGGCTTTACTTTAATAGAATTGATTGCTACTATTGCTATAATTTCAATAATATCTACTGTAGCTATTTTGAGTGTTACTACATTAATAAAAAATAGTAAAGAAAAGTCTTTGCAAACTACTTATAGTAGTTTAAAAGAAACTGGTGTTGCTTTATCTAAGGAATTAACTGATGATTATTGGGAAATTGATAAGTTAGATGATGGTAATTATATTTATGTATCTTGTGTATCTGTTAAAGATATGAAGAATAATGGATATTATAAAGATAGTGATTTTGAGAGTGTAGATGGTATTAGCGATAAAACTTTTGTAATTGTAAAAAAAGATTATGATAGTAAAGTAATTACCTCTTCTGAGATTGATGATGTGTATTGTGCGAAAAGTTTTAATACTGCTAATTTAAAAGTAAAAAGTTATACTCATAGTACTATTTCTGTAAATGCTGATTGTGGTAGTGGAGAATATAAGTATGAATATTATATTGCAGATAAATATATAGGTGTAGGTAGTAAAAATTATACTTATACTGGATTAAATGAAAATACTAAATATAATTTAAAAGTAGTTTGTTCTAAAAACAATGATAATGTTTCTAAAACAGGAAATGTAGAACAATCTACTGGTATAAAAAATAATATTAGTTTTGTAGATACTTGTACTAGTAATCCTATTAATGTTACTATTAATTATAATTATGGAGATAATTATTTCTTTAAATTAACTTCTTCTGGAAATATTAATAGTAAATATAATGCATTAGAGTGCTATGAGTTAGATGCTAACAGTTGCTCTAGTAATGTTAGTACTTATGTAAAAGCAAATACTTGGTATAGGGTTAGTAGTAATAGTATAATAGTTAGTATAAATAATAATGGCTCTATATATGCTTATTCTAGTAGTAATGGTGATATAAAATATTCTTCTTCATTAACTAATACTATTACTATGATAGATAAGAGTATTCCTAATATTCCTACTTTAAATATAAGTGATAATATTCAAAGTGGTAATTGGCATAAGAGTAATTATAGTATTACTTTATCTAATGGAGAGAGTGATAATGTTAATACTAAATGTAAGGGCGTTGTATATCAAGTAAGTACCGATAATAGTAATTTTACTGATATATCTGGTACAAGTAAATCATTTAGTAATGAAGAAAATAAGACATATTATTTTAGAAGCAAGGGAAAGAATGGTAATTATAGTGAATCTATTAGTTATAATTCTAAAAATGATAAAACTAAACCTGTTTGTAATTTTTCTAGTATCTCTACTATTAGAAAAACTAAGAGTAGTTCTGTAACTTTAACTTGTACTGATGATTTAAGTGGTGTTGTAAGTAAGAAATTGACTTCTAGTAATTTTGAATTAAAAAATATTATAATTAGTAATATATCAGATCCAGTTAGTATTAGTAATGGTTATAAATATACAGTAGATATTCAGGCAACTGATATAGGTACAGGTTCTTATATTGGTCTTAAATCAGATTCTGTATTAGATAATGCTAAAAATGGTAATTCTGTTAGTAAAAGTAATACTTTTCAAGTTTTACCTAATACTTATACTGTAAGTTATAATACTAATGGAGGAACTGGTTGTAGTAATAGTACTGTTACTTATGGTGAGACTTATGGAACGTTATGTACTACTACTAAAACTGGTTATACTTTTGTTGGATGGTATGATAGTAATAGTTATAATAATAAGATTACTTCTAGTTCTACATATAATGTAGAAAGTGATCAAACTTTATATGCTAAATGGGATGTAAATTATTATTATTTTGATTTAAATGGTTATTTGGATGGCAATTCTTCTGGTGGAATAAGTGGATATGGAACAGCAGATGTTTATATAAATGGTAATTTAGTATGTAATGATTGCACTGATTATTATCAACAACAACCTTATGGAACAACTTATAAAATAACTGATATTAAAGCAACAACAGGTCATACATATAATGGAGTATATTCTGGAAATTTAAGTGGTACTATAACTGGCTATACTGCAACAAGTTTGAAATTTTCCACTAATAGTTATACAGTAACATATAATACTGATGGTGGGACTAGTTGTAGTAGTCAAAATGTTACTTATGGAAGTAGTTACGGAACATTATGCACAACTACAAAAAGTGGATATACATTTAATGGTTGGTATAATGGGAGTACTAAAGTAACTAGTTCTTCTACACATAATACAGCAGGTAATGTTACATTAACTGCTAGTTGGAGTGAAAATATTGAAAATATTAATAAATATAGATGCTCTGGTTCTGATTTATATTATATTACTACTTGTGGTTTAGGAACTGGAAAATGTAATTATACATATAAAAATGATTCTAATACAAGTGGAACTGTAGATAGAAGTAATTTAAGTGATGAAATGACAAAATGTTCTAATTATCAAGTTAATAATAGTTCAACGTATACTAAAACAATAAATAGAGCATTGGAATTAGTTTCTGATTCTAAAACTATAAAAATACTTAATGATAATACAGATAGTAGTAGTGCAACTGTATCGAAAAATGTTACTATAGATACTAATGGTAAAACAGTTACAAGATCTTCTGTAATAAATGTTAATAGTGGTTATACATTGACTATGAATGGAACTGGTGGAATATTAAATACAAGTTCTCGGATATTTAGTGTTTCAGGTACTTTGAAAATACAAGGCGGTACTTATGAAAACACAAGTAGTGCTGGTGAGACTTCAGATGTTGTTTATTTAAATAGTTCTGGAAATATAGATTTAAATGATGTTAATAAAATTAATCTTTGGTCTGATAATGGCTGTGGTGCTGCAATAGAGAGTGTTTCATCTAATTCAATTAATGTTAATGCTACAAATGGTGGAATATATTTATATGGCCGTTGCTATGGCATTAGAGCTTCTAAAGCTGATGTTAGTGTATCATCTAGTTATGATAATTCTGTTAATGGTGTTTATAATTATATTCATGGAGAGTATGGTTATGCCATAGCAGGCAATAATATTTATTTTGGTACTGAATATAGTAAACAAACAACTGAAACAGCATATTATCCTATAGCTAGAAGTAATAATTATACGACGAATACTACTAATCGTATGGCAGTATTAAATGCTAGTAGTAATATATATTTTAAATCTGGCGATATTTATTCTAGTTTTAAGGCAGGTACTTATCAAAGCGATGGTGATAAACCGACATACAGTGGACCTGGTGATACATATAAGTCTGTTGATATAGGAAATTTGATAACTAATAAAAAAGTTATATCTCCTTCGGGGTATACGGTTAAATATTTTACTTCTAGTAGTGCTAGTGGAAATGTTGTTGCATTAAGAATTGTTAAAAATTGAGGTGTGTTTATGAAAGTTAAAATTTTAAGAATATTATTAGTTGTTTTGATATTAGTTTTATTATTATATTGTACTTTTCTTGCTTTGAATAAACGAAGTATGAATAAACAACTTGATTCTGATATTACGGGTAATGTTTCGTATCCAGAGATTGAACTTAATTTTGATAGTCAGATAATTGATTCTTATGAAATTGATGATATGAGAATTAGTCAAAATAGAAATGGTTATTCTTTTATGGCTAATTTGTCTAAAATTGGTAAAGATGATAGAAAAATAAAAGAATTAAAAATAATTTTTCTTTCTGCAAATAATGAGGATCTTTATGAAGATAAAATAACTTTTGATGGTTCAGAATATTTTCCACTTATTATTTCAAGGCAATTAGAAAATGATGAAAAATTATCTTTAACTAAGTCTATTAAGTATGAATTAGAATATGAAGAGTAATATTTATATTAAATA
>CAVJSY010000117.1:6437-10482 GCA_963652285.1 Oribacterium sp. | reverse complement strand
CTGTAAAATCTGGATATACATTTGGAGCATGGACAGTAAATTCAGGAAATACACCTGTAAGTACATCATCAGCATCTACAACAGTAACTATTAGCCAGAATACTACATTAACAGCTTCTGCAACACTTAATTCTTATACAATTACTTATGAGTTAAATGGTGGAAGCGCCTCTGGCAATCCTACGAAATATGATGTAACTTCATCAACTATTACTATAAATAATCCTACTAAATCTAATAATAGTTTTTTAGGCTGGTATGGAAGCAATGATGTTAGTAGTGGACTTGATAGTTATACTTCATCTAATACTTATACTGCTAGTGGTAGAGATCATATATTAGGAAATGATTTTAGTATATCAGAGGGAGAAGAATTTAGAATATTTGTAACTGCTAAACGTACTTCAGGTAGTTTAGATATGCAAGGAGGTATTTGGTATACTGAATATTCTTCTGGAACTTCATATGATAATTATGGTGGTGCTTTTTCACCATATGAAAGTTTAAGTAATGGCTACGTTAAATATTATAAAGATATCACGGTACCAAGTGGTAAGTTAAAAGGTAAATTTTATATACAAATAGAACAAGATGCATCTGGCGGTGATACAACGTGGTCATTATATGATATGCACATAATAAAATTAGGCTCAAATCCAACAATACCAAAAGGGTCAACTGGTAATAAATCTTATACAGCTAATTGGTTAAGCATAAGAACCTTAACAATATCAAAAGGAACAGGAGTAGGTACCATTTATTACAAAGTAAATGGAGCATCTAGTTATTCTTCTACATCATCAAATTTATCTGTAAGTGTAAACTATGGAACAACATATTACTATTATGGAACTGCTAGTACAGGATATACAATGAATAGTTGTACAGCATCTTCTCCTTGTTCTGGTACGGTAGAAACAAGTGATATATCTATAACATTATCCGCAACAGTTAATAATTACTATCTAGATTTAAATGGTTATTTAGATGGTAGTACAAGTGGAGGTATAACTGGATATGGAACAGCAGATGTTTACATAAATGGTACTTTAGTATGTGATGATTGTACAGATTATTATGCTGCTCATCCATATGGAACTTCTTATCAAATAAAAGATATAAAGGCCACTACTGGTCACACATATAATGGAGTATATTCAGGAAGTCTAAGTGGTACAATTCCTAACTATAATTATGGAGTATATTTAAATTTTACGTCCAATACTTATTATATATATTATAATGCCAACGATGGTAGTGGTGCTCCAAGTACACAATCTTATACATACTCAACAAGTGGCACAGTAACTTTATCATCAACTACACCAACTAAATCTGGATATAACTTCTTAGGTTGGAGTACTTCTTCATCAGCAGGTTCTCCATCATATTATGCTGGCGGAAGTTTCCCAAAATCTACTGCATCAAATACAACACTATATGCTGTATATGGATTGCCTACAGGAATAAATGCTTATAGAGGAGTAGCAACTAGTTATTATGAATCAGGAACAAAAGACTTTTTATACATAACAACCTGCGGAACTGGTAACACTGACTACTGTAACTATACAGCAAAAAATGCAGATTCATCTACAGGAACAATATTAAGAGGGAAACTTGTTAATTATGAAAATGTTACAGCAGAATCCGCAATAGCAACAACACCTAACACAACAATATGTAACTCTTCCAGCTGTAGTGTTTATATATTTACCGAGCCTGGATTAACAGATTCGACTGCAGGCAGTAAAATCATAGGCGTTTTATATGTACATAAAATTTCAACAACTTATCCTGTATACAAAACGTCTTCGATATCAGGAAGTCACAGAAAAGTTTATTTTTCATATGATACTGCTACAGCAATAATTAACAGTTTTGGTTTTGAAGGTTATGCATATAAAACAGGAATTATACAAAAAATATCTTATGGAGGTGATTGGTATTTTGGTTGGGTTAATACAAATTATCTTGTTTAAGAGTATAAAAATGAATGAAGTAATTAAAAATATAAAAAAAGTTTTTATATTTGGAATTCTTTTCGCTTTCACTACATCGACTTATGCAGATACTAACATTGAATTCAATGATAAAATATTTATAAAATATTTTGAAAATAATAATTATAAAATAACAGAAACTGAATGTCCACAGATATCTGAATATCAAAAAGAATGTAGAATGATATTAGCATCTAAAATAGTAGGAGAAAATAGTAAAATTATTGATTTATATATCTTTAAAGATAATATATCGGCAAATAATTACTTTAATTACGTATATAATGATTCTATAGATTATTTTAAAAATACTATAACTTACAATTTAAATAATGAAGATAATAGTAATTACTCATATATTAAAACAGAACTATCAGAATTATATAATTTTTATCTTATAAGAGTTAATAATTATGTTATTAAATCAAATATAGCACTTAATAAACATAAAGTTATGGATAAAATATATGATGATTTAGGATTAATAGAATATTCTGGAATAACCAATAATAATTCAAGATTACATTTAAATTTTTCAAAAATAAGTATTATTTCTATAATATTAGATATTATATTAATTATAATAATCATATTAAGTATTTTAAAAATTAAAGATTATAAAAAGAAGAAGAAAATTCTAATTATAGAAAGTATATTTACAACAATTGTTATTATATATACTGTTTTAAATTTAATAGGAGTTTTCGTACCAGATAGTAAAAGGATTAAACTTGAGTATGAATCATTAAATAATAAAAAAACTGAAGATAATCTTACTTATCCAAAATCATCAATCACATATCCTAATAAAATTTATTACATCAACAGTGAATTATTAGTTCAAATGATAAAAGAAAACAAAAAAGTAGCAATATTTATAGGCTATCCCGAATGTCTTTATTGTAGAAGTGCAATTGGAGCATTTGTAGATGCTTCTAATAAAGTAACTATTAATAAAGTATATTATTTAGATGTAAATAAGGAAGATAAAACAAGTAATTCATATAAAGAATTGTTAAAATTTTTAGGATATAACAGTAAAGATAATACTGTGATATATTCCCCAACAGTTCTATTTATAAAAGAACAAGGAATAGTATTTCAAAATAAAGATACAATAGAAAAACATACTGATCCTTATTTAGATTTTAATAATCAATTGAAAGAAGGATTAGAAGAAATATATTTATATGGTTTTAGTCTTTTAGATAAAGATTAAATTATAATTTTTCATTTTGTAATAGAAAGAAAGTCTTCTAATATCTTATCAGAAAATTTCCCTAAAAAATAATTATTAGGGATTTTTTTCTATATAATTAAAAGAATCTGTGGTAACAAATATGTTAAATCACAATAAGTGTATTTTTGAATATAATATTTGAAGTTTTGAAAGGGATTTTCATTATAATAAAAAATTAATAAAAGTATTTAATCCTTCGGAATAAAATAAAAATTTTAAAAACTATTGATTTCTCGATAGGGATATTTTATATTTTTTTATATTAATAAAAAACTTTTTTGTAAAAATTAGACCTAAATTGTATAATTGTTTGCTTTGATTAGTTTTAGGGGAATTTCTGGAAAACTTAAAAGCTTACTTTTTTCTTGATAATAATAATATTTTATGATATTATTAATATAGATAAGTAAGATAAATGGTGATAATATGGAAGAAAATAATAAGATGAGAAATATTATAAATCAAGACTCATTGATAATAATAGGAATGATATTAATAGTAATAGTAATATGTACATTAACTACATATGCTTATGTTACATGGCAAGGTAGAGATACATCTGGTGGTTTAACTACAACTATAGGGGATATAGCAACAATAACATTTGATGATGGAATAAATTTAAGTGGAACTAATTTGACACCTGTATTAAATTATGAAGATGGAATAAGTTTATCTTTTAGAGTAAATAAAAAAATAGATACTGAAGCTTATATGAAATTATCATTAGTTATTAATAACATAGATGAAGAGTTAAAAAGTGAGTCTCTTAAATATATTTTATTAGCAAGTGATAATGAGG
>CAVJSY010000117.1:3811-6427 GCA_963652285.1 Oribacterium sp. | reverse complement strand
AGTCATTTATCTGATAATGAATTAGAAATAATAGATGATTATAAGATAGATAAACAATTAACGTTTTATAAATTATATGTATATATAGATGGAAAAGAAGATAATACTAATATGCAAAATAAATCAATAGATGCAACATTAAGTATTGGTGCTAATAAAGAAAGAAAACAAGATAGTTATACATCATATACGATAACATCAGAATCTATAACATCTGATACAAATATAGAAAGTGAGTAAATCGCTTTTTCTTTTAAAGGGTAGTGAGTTTATGAAAAGAAAGTTATTAGTTATATTAATGTTTTTCTCTTTATTTAATGTAGTGTATGCTTCTGATAATCTAAAAGATAAGATAGGTTCATCAGATGTAATATTATATAATTTAAATGATGATAGTATACTGTATGAAGAAAATAGTAGTAGAAAGGTTCAAATAGCGAGTTTAACTAAAATTATGACTGCTATAGTAACTATAGAAAACAATAAAGATTTATCACAAGAGGTAGAGATTACTAGTGAAGTATTTAAAGGAATAGAAGAATATTCTAAGGCAGGTTTTAAGTTAAATGATAAGGCTACATATGAAGAATTATTATATGGAGTATTGTTATCTTCTGGAGCGGACGCTGTAAATGCTATTGTTTTAAATATGGGTGGTAATGAAAAATTTGTTAGTTTAATGAATGAAAAAGCAAAAGAGTTAAATTTAACAAATACTAAATTCGATAATGCTATAGGAATGGATTCAGAGAATAATTATTCTACAGCTAAGGATTTAGCAGAACTTTTAAAATATTCATTACAAAACGAAACATTTAAGAAAATATTTACAACTAGAACATATAATATTGATAGACTTAATTTAAAATTAAGTAGTACTTTAATTAAATATGCATCATCTGGTATAGATATATCTTATATAAAGGGAGCTAAAAGTGGATTTACTGATGGAGCAGGCTATTGTTTAGCGTCTACTGCTTCTATTAATGATGTAGAATATTTATTAGTTACATTAGGAGCAAATCCTAAAGGTAGTAAATCTCAGGCAGTAAAGGATGCAACAACGATATATGATTACTTTAGTGAAAATTATGATTATCAAAAAGTAATAAGTAAAGGTGAAACTTTAAAGACTATTAAAAATAAGTTTGGAAAAGAAAAAGAGTATAATATATATTTAAATGAAGATGAAGAACTATATTTAAAAAATACTGTAAAATTAGATGATATTACTTATCAATATAACGGTTTAGAAGAAATAAGTTCTAAAAATAAAAAAGGGGATAAGTTAGGGACTATATCTTTGATATATGAAAATGAGGTAATTAATTCTTATGATGTATATTTAAATGATAATTTAGAATATTATCATCCATATTTATATTTAGCTATAATAGTAATAGTTGTTATATTTATATTGTTATTATTTAAGTTAAAGAAGAAAAATAAAAAGAAAAGAAGACATAAAAAAAGAAGATAATTGGTTATTTATATTATAAATAAATCATAGAAAAACATATTATATAGCAGATAGGAGGTTATATAAATGTTTTATGATGGTTATAGACAAGATGATATAGATATCAATATCACTAATCAGAATGTAAATGATAATACTAATATGAATACTAATACCAATATGATGGGAGGTACTTTTGCTGGAGGAACTGTTAATAGTCCTATAATAGAGCCAGGAAGAGAGAGAATTGTAAATAGAACTTTCGTTCATGAAGTACCACAAGAGTGATACCTTATGATAGACCAAGTATATTAAGAGATAAATAAGTATAAACTAAAAGCTTTTGATAAGAAATATCTTTTTGTGTGATATAATATTGATGATTGTGTTATCTTAAGAAAGTTGATTATTATAATGATAAAAGAAGAAAAGCTTTGAATGCTATAGACAAATAAATTATTAAGATAGGAAATTCTTTACTAAATAATAATTAGTGCAATGAAAGAAAGGTGAATTATGAATATAAATAAAATTAAGAATGAATTAATAAAGCAAAAAGAATCTAGATTTAAAGGTAATATATATCATTATTCACAAGTTACTTTTGCTTATAATTCAAATAAAATTGAAGGGAGCAGATTAACTAGTGAACAAACGGAAGCAATATTTGATACATCTTCATTTATTCCTAAAAGTGATGATTTAATAAAATTAGATGATTTAATCGAATCTAAAAATCATTTCAAATTATTTGATTATATGTTAGATAATGTTGATGAATTATTAACTAAAGATATGATAATTAAAATGAATAAGATGTTAAAGAGAAATACTAGTGATGAAGAAAATCCTAGATATAATGTTGGTGGATTTAAAGTTGTTCCTAATATAATTGGTTTAGTTAATGTTATTAATACTACAGCACCAGAAGATGTAGAAAAAGAAATAGAAGAATTGTTAAATGAATATAATTCTAAAACTAATATTACCTTAGAAGATATCGTTGATTTTCATTTTAGATTTGAAAGAATACATCCATTTGGTGATGGAAATGGTCGTGTAGGTAGAATAATAATGTTTAAAGAGTGTTTAAAAAATAACATTATGCCATTTATTGTATTAGATGATGATAAACCATATTATATAAGAGGTTTAAA
>CAVJSY010000117.1:0-3801 GCA_963652285.1 Oribacterium sp. | reverse complement strand
ATACTATCCGCCACGAACAAGATTTATATGAAAAAATGTGTGAAGAACTATTAAATTTTGAAATAGAAGAAAATAATTAAAAAAATAGAACCATCCTACAAAAATAAGCAATTTATTAGATGTAGGATTTTTTTATATACTTTAATATTAAAAAAAGACCTCTATCTTTTATATCAACCTATGAAGTAGGATGAATTTTGCAATAAGATTTACGCATACTATTCTTTATAAAATAAGGGAATAATCAGTACCACTATGCAAATATCTTCTCCTACTTTTGTGATTTGCCAAATATAATTGGTGAATTAGCATCATTACGAAAGAATATGATGTATATAAAATTTAAAGAAATAATTTATAAAGAGGAGAATGCTTATAAGTCATACTAAATTAATATGTAATATGATATTTACACGATTTAGTATTACTAAAACAAGTTATTTATCCATAAATTTAAGTGAGGTGCTTAATTATGGATAAGTACAAAATTAATTTTGTTTTTAATAATGAAAAAGATTTAAATGATATCTTAATAAATGTTTTAAATAATGAATTAAAGAAATATATTCAGATGATTTGTAAAAATGATAAAAAAGAGGAAGCATCATCATGTACACGATTTTCTCCAGAAGGAGGTAAGAATTGTTAGAGAATATAAATATGATATATAATGTTGGTATTTATATAAGACTATCTCGCGAAGATGATGATAAAGTATATGAAAGTGAAAGTATTACAAATCAAAAGAGTTTATTACTTCAATATGTTAAAGAAAACAATTTAAGAGTTTATGATATTTATATTGATGATGGTTATAGTGGAACTAATTTTGATAGACCTGATTTTAATAGATTATTAAATGATATTGAACTAGGTAGAGTTAATATGGTTATTACTAAAGATATGTCTAGACTTGGAAGAGATTATATTGGTACAGGTAATTTAATTGAAAGGTATTTTCCAGAACATAATGTTAGGTATATAGCAGTTACTGATAATATAGATACATTTTTAGATAATCCTAATAATGATATAGCGCCATTTAAGGCAATTATGAATGATATGTATGCTAAAGATATTTCTAAAAAAATTAAATCAAGTTTAAGAGCAAAACAAAAAGAAGGTAAGTTTGTTGGAGGTAGAACTCCATTTGGATATGTTCAAGATCCAGATGATAAAAACCATTTAGTAATAAATGAAGAACAAGCACATGTAGTTAAAAGAATATTTGATATGTGTTTAGAAGGATTGTCGTTTTTTAAAATAGCAAAGAGATTAACTAATGAAGGAGTAAAAACACCAGCTGGGTATTATAGTTTTGAGTGGAAAAGTAATTATAATTTGAAATATGGAGAATGGCATTCTAAAACAATAAGAGATATTTTAACTAATCAAATGTATATAGGTGATATGGTACAAAATAGAAGAAGTAAAGTAAATTATAAAATTAAAAAGGTTATTAGAAATAATCCTAAAGACTATATAATTGTAGAAAGTACCCATCAACCTATTATTGATAAAGAAACTTTTTATGAAGTCCAAAAAAGAATTCCTAAAAATGTTGGTAGAATCGAAAAAAAAGAAATTCATTTATTAGATGGACTTTTATATTGTGGTGACTGTGGTCATAGAATTTCAGTACAATCAAGAAGAAAAAAAGATAATAGATGTTATACAATTTGTAATTACTATCGTACTTATATGAAACAAAAGCTTTGCACAACTCATTCAAATAATTATGATGAATTAGAAAAAGTTATAATTAATTCATTAACTAATATGTGTTTAAATTATATTAATAAAGATAAAGTAAAAAATAATGTATTAAATAATCTGACTGAAGAAAATAAATTTAATAGTAAAAAAAAGTTGGAAACCTTAATTAATGATATCAAACAAATAAATGATAATTTAGATATTATTTATATTGATAAGTTAAATAAAAAGATAACTGAAGAACAATTTGAAAGATTAAAAGTAAAATTAGAAAATGAATTAAATATAAAACAAAAAAGATATAGTGATTTAAATAATAGTATTAATGACAATATCAATGAAGAATCTAAAAATAAAATAATTAATGAGTATATTAATAAATTTTTATCTATGAAAGAACCAAGTAGAGAACTAATAATTAATTTAGTTGATAGAATAGAAATATTTAAAGATAAAAAAATTAATATAAAGATTAATTTTTCTATAAATTAATACTATGGTGATTATTGTGTTATAATGAAATTAAGTTAGTTTATGTTCTAATTTGAGCATATGTAAGGAGGATTGTTAAAATGTTAAATGCTGTTCAAAAAGCTGCTTATGAATTAATACAAGCTGATGCTCGATTTCTTTATACCTTGATCATCATTAATAGAAATGCCAAAAATATTAGTAGTAACTATATTATGATGAGTCAACCATATATAGGATTGTTTGCTGATGGAGCGGAACAATGGTGTCAAAAACTTAAATTGAGTGCTCCTAAATTTACTGATGAAGAGAAAAAATACTATATTGCTTTACGACAAACTCATAAACTCTATGAAATGTCATATTCAAATTATATGTCGGCTTTGATGAATAAGTTTAAGGAAAGTGATGCTTATTTTTATAAAAATCGTAGTTTGTATGAAAAAGTATTTGGATATTATAACGTGGGTATAGACAAGTGTAGTGGATATTTTTGTGGGAATACGATTTTATGTGCTCTATATACACCAGTAGATACTTTAAACAATAAAGAGATTGGCCCTTGGATTAAAGATATTAGTGTGGTGGTTGGTAAAATAGCAGACTTTTTTGAGTGTAAAAAATTTCCACCATACAAATTTGATGATAGCATTTTAGTAAAATATGAGGACTGTCATTTTTACAAAAATTGCCCATTAAAAGTAAAAAGTGATCTTGCCTTTTTACTCTTTTCAATTATTTGTAGCGTTAATTATACTACTAAATTTATAGGACAATATTTTGTTGATGAAATTCCACAAAAGTTCAAGTTTGCATATCTTCAATATTATTATCTTTGCGATTTTATTAAAGAATTAAATTCTGTTAATGGTACAACTTTTTACATCAATAATTCGTTAAAAAATAGAGAATTTAGAAATTGTCTTGCACATTATGGTTTAGGACAGTATCTTTCTGAAACTGAATTAATTGATAATGATGTATTAAAGGGATTGACAAATAAAGCATTTGGTATGAGTTATTTGGAGGCAAAGGATAAAATATACTTCTATCTTGATGAGTTAACAAAACAAATAGAAATAGAAATCTTTTCTAAGATTGTTGAGAATAAATAATTTTACTTTAAATAATAAAGTAATGTTAGATTTTTTTGATGGTTTATATTTTTATAGATAATCTAAAAAATGTATGAATCTATATTTAAAAATTGATAAATCTATCAAAAAAGGGCAAGGACATGTATGCCCTATAAATACAAGAATAATTAATAATCATATTTATAGACATACATATCAACCAAGATATACTTGCTGTGAAGAGAATGTAGTTACTCAACAACAATGTGGATCTTGTTGCAATTTTAGATAAAATATATAATATTTATGGATACAGAAATTGTTTCTGTGTCTTTTTTTGTTTACAATACATCATTAATTAAGAGCAGATATTCATTATTAATCTATTATTTTTGAATATAATAAATAATGAAAAAAGTATTGATTATAAGTATAAACAATGTATATACTATAAATGAACGGAGTTTATTATATGGAAGCTAGAAGTGAACCTCACACGATTTAAAATCGCATGCTTCTAATATCACTATTAGAATTT
>CAVJSY010000116.1:0-3809 GCA_963652285.1 Oribacterium sp. | reverse complement strand
CAGGAAAAAATAAAGTCATTGATTACTTGACAATGACTGTTCTTTGAAAATTTAGGTTTTAGTACGAATTGAAGATTAATAATCACTTCTTTATACTAAAATATTATTAGTATATACCTATTATATATAGTCAATAAATATATAAAAACTAAGACTTGATATCTTAGTTTGTTATTTAATTAATATTTTTTTAATCTTTATATCACAATCATTTGGAAACGTCTTATAAAATTTATCAATTGTTTGATACTTTTCTTTGATTAAAGTATTTATATCAATAAATTTATAATTTAGTTTATTTGCAAGTAAGGGTGCTATTTTTGTTTTGCCAACGCAAGGTACACCCCATATTAATATTTTCATGTATGTTCTCCTTCTACAAATGATAGTACTTAATTGCCTTTGAGTATTCTTCTTCTACTAATCTTTCAAAATCTGTACCCATTCTTATACTTGGTTCTGACAACATACCATCATAGATTAAATGATTTTTGAAAGGAATAATTGTTGTTATGACTGGAGATGGCAATTTTTTATATGATATTACATTATCTAAATTATCATTTATTCCTTTTATCATGTATACTTTATTTTTATTCATAAATGCTGTATATTCTTCTTCAAATTTTATTATGATAAATAAGCCTCTAATTCCATCTTTGAATTTTCTTGTAACTTCTAATTCTTCACTGCTAAACTTGTATGGGTTTATATGACAGAATTCTTCTACTATATTTTCTTTATTTTCCCATAATTTGCCTACTATTTCAGATATTTCATAAGGGTTTATTCCTTCTTTATTATATATTTTTAAGTTTGATTTTATTTTATACTTTTCATTAGTAAACTCTAGTAGTCCGAAATATATTTTATAAAATAACTTGGCATCTTTTTTTGATAAGCAGGCATCTATTTGTCTAATATAGTTTTTATCTTTATTTATTTTGTTTTTTAATTCTTCTACTCTTATTTTTTTTGCTTCATTTGGAGTAAATCCATTTAAGGCTCCTGATGGCATTTCGTCCATGGCTTCATCTAGTACTTTGAAAAATTTTGTTAAGTCATAATTCTTTAACGATGGTATACTGGCTATACTTTCTTTTAATGATTCTCTATTTATATTTAACATTGCTACTTCTCTAACTAGTCTTAGAAAATGACCATTATAACAAGGTAATTTTTCACTTTCTTCTAGCATTTTTTTTATCTTATTATTTTTAATATTAAAATCATTATAGAATAATATTTTATATTCTTCTAAATCTATTTTTAGTTCTCCCGCTAATCCTTGCTTTCTTCTTTCTTCATCTAGTTCATCATCAATGACATAATAATCTTGATATAAGGCAACTGGGGTGCTGCCTCCTAATGATTCTATATTTTTATTATAAAGCATTACATAGTATCCAAAGACTCTATTGTTGTAGATAAATGATTCTATTACCTTTCTAGGCATTTTTGTTATATCCTCTCCGACTGTTACTAAGATATCTACCAAAGTAGAGCCTTGAGTCTTACAGTAACCAACAAGTAATATGTTTAGGTCATCTTTTCTTTTAGCTATATCCCAATCTATATTTTTTACTGCTTCTTTTACTTTATCTATTATTTCATCTGGCACGAAATATTCTTGTTTTGAGGAGTCATATTCTATGAGAAACTTATTATGCAAGGTGTCACTTTCCCACTTATATTTTTTATTATTTTCTTCATTGAATGTTATTTTACCTTCAACAATACTCTTTAAATATTTTAGTTCTCTTGTAGTACATATATCTATTATATTGTTATAATCATTATATATTTTATATACTTCTTCGACCATTTTTACTCTTGATATTTTTTCATAGTCTTTAAAATCGTATACTATTCTTGTATATCTTTCATAGATATAATCTTTTATATACCAATTTATTCTTTCATATAGTTTTCTTGTTTGCATTATATACCTCCATTAATTATGTTTCTTTATATCATAGAGAATTAAACATTTTGTGAAATTGTTATAATTTTTATTTTTATTTCTTTCTTTTAGATACTTTCTAAGGTATTTATTACTACTATCTAGTATACATGGTATTCCTGTACCAAATGATATATCTTCATAGGTTATTATTCGGTTATATATATATTTAGGATTATCTTTATCTATAAGGATAGTAGTACTCATAGCAATATCAATTATTTTATATCTTTTTCTAGTATATACATCTTCATATGTTATTGTACCTTCAAATAAATTGTGATCTATTATCTTAAATAAACTTACATATGAATTATTCATACTATTTAACATTTTTATCTTTTCTAGATTTCTATATTTATTTTTCCGCAAATAAAGTTCAGTTACTGATGGTATTTTAGATGATGTTTTATAGACAAATAGCTCTGTTATAATGACATTATCTTCATTATTGCTGCTACTTAATGATACATTTACTTCTTTTAATTCTTTTTGTGATGCTTTTATGGCTTCACTAAAATATTTTCTATCATCATATTCTTTAGAATCTATATATTTTTCCATGTCATTTAGAATTTCATCATGTAATTTTCTTAATTTATTGTATTTTTTGATATGAGGTTTATTTTTTAGTATAAGTCTATTAAGATTTATCATCCCCTCAAAAAGCATATTTGCTAATTCTTTATTTTGTTCTATTTTATTATCATTTTCCATATAATTTATACTCCATAATCCTATTTTCTTTTATTACTTTATCTACTTAACAATTATTCTATTACTTCCCACAACACTTCTTATACTTAAGTCCTGATCCACAAGGGCATAAATCATTTCTTCCTATTTTCTTTGTTCCTACATTATTTAGTAGCATACTCTCTTTCTTAGAATAACCATTTAATCTCCAACAATTAATTTCTTTTGCTTGTTCATATAGTTCATTATATAATTTATTTAGTTTATCTTTTGACAGTTTTGTTTTTGAATCCTCTAATACTTCTATTAATAATTCTTCATTATAAAATCCATATAATATATATAAAAACAGTTCATCTTTATCATCTTTTTTGATATTATAATTACTGCAAATATCCTCTATATTCTTTTTTATTTTGTCCATCTTAATAGTTAGTTTATCCAGATTATCAATTACTTTATATTCCATTTTTTGCTTTTCTTCTAATAAGGGTATTTTTATGTAATTATTATCTATTATATTGGTATGACAGATATAATTATCTTCTATTTTAAAATCTTCATCTTTAATAAAATATTCTTTTATTTCTTTTTCTGTAATTTCTATATTACTCTTTTCTAACAATTCTTTTAGTTTATCTATTTTTATAATTCCATTTATCAATAGGTAATAATATAGGTATGTATTTCTTTTTTCTTCTTTTGTTTGTTTTCCTATTACTGTATTTTTAATAACATCTTCTTCATGAATATACCCATTATAAAGCCACTTTGGTATTCTATTAGAAATTGATTTAATGATTTTGTATAAGTCTTTGCATTCTTTGCCAGTTAATTCTATATTTCGTTCTTTAATAAGGTCGTAAATTTTTTTCTCATTTATACCTACAAATAGCATATCAAGTTCTATTGTTAAAATAACATCTGGATATTTTTTTAGATATTTCTTTAATGTATTAATTAATTTTTTTCTTAACTCTATATACTTATCAACGTAATCTTCTATTTCTTCAATTGAGAAAACTCTATAATTGTATTGTTCTTTAGTTTTTAATAATTCTATTTCCTCATAATGTTCTTTTAGTTCATAGTTAGCATATATTATATCATTTTCTTTTTTAAAGCCATAATCCCGTATATCTAATAATTT
>CAVJSY010000115.1:0-12047 GCA_963652285.1 Oribacterium sp. | reverse complement strand
ATTTAACATTAAGTCATAATTGCCACTTCCTAATATTTGTTTGTACTTCTTTCTAAAAATTGCCTCTTTCACAAATATTATTAAAAATATCACCTTGATTAATTTACAAGCATAAAAATATTTGCTATACTTAAATAGAGCCGCTGGTTCTCGTATGAGAGTTGAGGTGTTTTTTTTATTATTATGACAAAATATGTATTTGTAACAGGAGGTGTAGTTTCAGGATTAGGAAAAGGAATAACAGCATCATCTTTAGCATTACTACTAAAACAAAGAGGATACAAAATTTTTATGCAAAAATTTGATCCATATATTAATGTAGATCCTGGAACTATGTCTCCATACCAACATGGAGAAGTATTTGTAACAGCAGACGGAACAGAAACAGACCTAGATTTAGGTCATTATGAAAGATTTATTGATGAAGAATTAAATTATACTTCGAATATAACTACTGGAAAAATCTATAAATCAGTAATAGATAAAGAAAGAAAAGGAGACTATTTAGGAGCAACAGTTCAAATAGTGCCACACATAACAAACGAAATTAAAAATAAAGTATATGAAGCTGGATTATCATCTAAAGCAGATATCGTTATAACAGAAATTGGAGGAACTATAGGAGATATAGAATCACAAGCATTTATAGAATCATTAAGACAAATTAGAAATGAACTAGGAAAAAATAATACTTTGTTCATCCATACAACATTAATACCATATATCTACGGTTCAAATGAATTAAAGACAAAGCCAACCCAACACAGTGTAATAGAACTAAGAGGTATGGGAATCCAACCAGATATTATAGTAACTAGAAGTCCTATCCCTCTAGAAAATTCTCAAAAAGAAAAAATCTCATTATTCTGTAGTATTCCTAAAGAAAATGTAATAGAAAGTTTAGACGTTAAAAATATATATCAAATTCCAATAAATTATTATAATCAAAAAATGGATGAAATAGTTTTAAAACAATTGGAACTACCACTTAAAGAAAGTGATTTAACAGTTTGGGAAAAACTAATAGAGACAACAGATAACTTAAAAGATGAAGTAGAAATATCACTAGTAGGAAAATATGTAGAATTACATGACGCTTATATATCAGTAGCGGAATCCCTTCATCACGCAGGATATAAATATAAAACAAAAGTAAATATTAATTGGGTAGATTCTGAAGAATTAGAAGATCCTAATGTAGACTTGAAAGAAGTATTTAAAAATTCCAAAGGAATTTTAGTTCCAGGAGGATTTGGTAATCGTGGAATAGAAGGAAAAATAAAAGCCATAACCTATGCTAGAACTAATAATATCCCATACTTAGGAATATGTCTAGGAATGCAATTAGCAGTAATAGAATTTGCAAGAAATGTATGTGGTTTATCAGAAGCCTCATCTACAGAATTTGATGAGTTATGTAATGAACCTATAATAGATTTAATGCAAGATCAGAAAACTATTATTAATATGGGAGGAACATTAAGACTAGGAAATTATGAATGTACATTAAAGAAAGATACTAAAGCCTATGCTTGTTACAAACAAGATAAAATATTAGAAAGACATAGACATAGATATGAATTTAATAACAAGTATAAAGAACTATTAACTAGTAATGGTATGGTATTTTCAGGAATTAATGAACAAGCAAACCTGACAGAAATAGTAGAACTACCGACAAATACCTTTTTTATAGGATGTCAATTCCATCCAGAATTTAAATCACGTCCGACAAGACCGCATCCATTATTTGCTAACTTTGTAGATTCTTGTATTAAATATAAGAAGAAAAAATAGAGCAATAAATCATAGCATTTATTGCTCTATTTTACATAGTAGCCATCCCTGAATCGAAATTTCCGTTTTCCATCCAAACATCCATATTTTTTGAATCAATAGCACCAGATTTTAATAATATTTTTTCGGGATCTAGATAACAAATATCATCAATTGTTTGATTAGCACTATCACAATATTCTCCAGCACATGATTCAAATAGTACTGATATTCCATTATCACCACAATTAGAAATTTGTTCAACCATACAAGGTAAAGTTATTTCTCCACATTTTACCAAGTTGCCATTTTCATCCATAGTGGAAACATATATATTTGAATCGTTTTTTCTACCTCCAGAACAACTAATCATATAATAATCAGTACCATTATAATTATACACACACATTCCCTGAGTCTTTTTAAAAGAATTTTTTATAATAGTTTCTTTACCCAAACTACCATCAGAATTAATTTGAAATTTTTTAAATATTCCATTTCCCTCTTTATCAAAATTACCAGCATATAAATATCCATCATTAACAGTTAAATAAGCAACTGAACTTTTGCCATTAGTAGAAGATTTTAAACTATTATTATTATCTACTTGAATTTTATTATCGGGTACCAACTCCTCACCATTATTATTAAGTATATCTTTTAAATCGTATTGGTTAATATAAGAAGATAATCCTCCATCAGCACCACTTTCACCAGTAATATAAATATTATTGATATTTGCATCATAACTAACAGCTCCACAATGATATGAACCATCCAAAGTAATATTTTTAATAACATTGCCATTTTTATCTATTACATATAAAGTAGAATTTTCTCCACTAACAGAACTATATCCAACCAATAAGGTGTAATCTCCAACTTGACAGCTTCCCTGAGGAATAAAATTAGTGTTCCCAATAGGAATTTTTATATAATCACCATTCATGCAATCAGTAAAATCAGAAAAATCTCCCAGTTTATCAATGTAAGAATTAAATTTATTACTGTTAAAATCAACTAAACTGCAATCAATCTCTTCTACATCATTAGGGTTGCTTAAAGTACTAATATTATCAACTTTTATATTACTTATATTTTCATTATTTTTAGCTAAAGTAACAGTGTTTTTTAACTTTTCTAAATCACTACTAATATCAAATTTTTTTATAATATTACCCACATGTTGCCTCCTATTGTTTTAATTTATTTCATAAATAGTTCCTTCTCTAGTATCTTTAATAACTATTCCCTTATTCATTAGTTCATCTCTTACTTTATCAGCACTAACAAAGTCTTTATTTTTTTTGTATTCATTTCTCTTATTAACCATATCTTCAATATACGTCTTTAATTCATCATCTATAATATTTTCATCTTCTTTTAATAAGTCTAAACTAAGAACACTATCAAAAGACTTAATTAATTCTATTTTAGTAGTACCAGACATATCACTATCTTTTAGCACATCATACATTATAGTAATACAAGAAGAAGTATTTAAATCATTGCTTAGTGCATCTTTAAATCTATCATTGTACATATTAAACTTATCAATCTCAAATTCTCCTTCAATTTTAATTGCTTGCACCCTGTTTTTTAACTTTTTATATTCATTCATAGCGCCATCTAATATATCATAACTAAAAGTCAAAGCATTATGATAATAACTATTTAAACATAAATAACGATAAGCCAAAGGATTGTATCCTCTTTCCTCCAATAGAGAAACAGTTAAGAACTCTCCCCTACTCTTACTCATTTTGCCATTTTTATCGTTTAAAAATCCCATATGAACCCAAAAACTACACCATTTATGCCCTAAATAACATTCACTCTGTGCAATCTCGTTAGTATGATGTGGAAATATAGCATCTTCAGCACCACAATGAATATCCAAATATTCGCCAAGATATTTAATACTAATACCAGAGCACTCAATATGCCAACCAGGATATCCTCTTCCCCAAGGACTATCCCATTGTAATTCTTGATTATTAAATTTAGAATTAGTAAACCAAAGGCCAAAATCAAAAGGATTCTTCTTAGAAGTATCTTCTTTAATATCTTCTCTAACCGCTACCATTAAATCTTCTGGATTTCTACCAGATAAATGATAATAGTCATCATATTTAGAAGTATCAAAATAAACATTACCATCACTAATATAAGCATATCCATCCTCAAGTAATTTAGAAATAATTTTAATATATTCATCTATATTATCAGTAGCAGGACTAACAGTATCAGGCCATCTTATATTTAATTTTTCACAATCACTCTTAAATGCATCAGTATAAAATTTAGCAATATCCATAGAACTCTTATGTTCTCTTTTAGAAGCAACAAGCATTTTGTCTTCTCCGGAATCACCATCCCCTACTAAATGACCAACATCAGTAATATTCATAACTCTATCAACATCATATCCTAAATATTTTAAACCTTTTTCTAAAATATCTTCAGATATATAAGTTCTTAAATTACCAATATGAGCATAATGATATACAGTTGGACCACAAGTATACATTCTAACTTTTTTGCCATCTCTAGGTTTAAATTCTTCTACCCCTTTATTCATTGTGTTATATAATTTCATACGTATCCCTCCAATAAAACTTATCAAAATTATACTCCAAAAATACTAAAAAATCAATTGCACTCTAAATAAAACTATAGTATAATAAAACTGTAGAGTAGAAAGTGAGGTAAAAGTATGAATAAAAAATCATCAATATTAAATTTAGATGCCAACATAGTTGTATTAATTGCATATTTAGGAGGATTGGTTTTCAGATGGCTCCATATATTATGCTACTTAGCCTGGATAATTCCATTAATAATATATTTATGTGAATCAAAAAATGAATTTGTAAAAAAACAATCAGCTCAAGCAACATTATTATATTTAGTAAGTTCATTATTATCAGTAGCAGTATATATACTTCTAATAATATTTGCACCTAGTGAAACTCAAGACATATATAATATGATAATAACAGGATCATTATTTTTAGTAGGAGTAATATCAATTTTAGCAACTATAATAGCAATTACAATAACAATATTTGGAATAGTAGCAATAGTAAAAACATATAACTATGAAGATTATGAAATACCTTATTTATCTAAATATTTATCTAAATTTAGAAGTTATTTAGAAGTCTTAGAAGGTAAAAATAAACAAAAAGAAGAATCATGTCATTGTGAAAAATGTCACTGCAATGAAGAACAATCAAAAGAAAATGTCAAAATAGTAAAAATAAAACCCCATAAAATAAGAAATAGAAAAGAAAACAATACCGTATCAAGCTCAAGAACTAGAGTTCAAAAGATACATAAAGAAAAATAGATTTATATTAATATTCTTTGCGAAAGTTTACAAATAATATAAAACTTTCGCAAATTTTAAATAAATGAGAAGGGTGATAATGTGAAAATAACACTGTTTTTAAATGATAGACTTGTATCTTTTGAATTGCCACAAGAAATCTCTGGAAACTATACTCTTGACGAAAATCCGAATGAAGAATCAAAACTAATAAATATAGAAGCAAGAGATAATAAATGGTATATTTATTCAACTGAAGATACAAAAATAGTAGACAATAATATAGAAAAAACTGAAAAAGAAATCTCTGACAATATGTATATAAATCTTAAAAGATTTGATAAAGTATATTTAATTTATCTTAATATAACTAAAAATGATAAAATGATGACATATAAATTTAGTCAAGAACTAAACATGACAATTGGAAATGATAGTTCATGTAATATTATATATAACAATCAATTTATAAATTCGTTAGTAGCTAAAGTTTATTATAAAGAAAACAATTTAACTATAGAAGGCTTAACAAGTACACTTATATATGTAAATAATAAAAGATTACAAAATCAAGAACATACTTTAAATATAGGTGACAAAATAAGTATATTTAATTTAAATATAACATTTTTAAATGGATTACTGTTAATAAATAATCCAAATAAAAAAGTTAAAATTAATGATAAAGATGCACATATAGAATTATTTAAATATGTTCAACAAAGAAGAAAATTGCAAGAAGAAATAAAAGATAAAAATTTATATACAGAAGATATGTATTTTTCAAAAGCTCCAATATTGAGAAGATTTATTGAAGAAAAAAAAATTAAAATAGATGCCCCTCCACAAAATAATGATAATGATGAAATGCCATTAATTATGACAATAGCGCCTATGTTAACAATGGGAATTACATCATTAACAACTCTTTTGAATACGATATTAAAATTAAATTCAGGTCAAACAGATATTGAAAGTTCATGGCCTCAGTTAGTATCTGGAGTTGCTATGTTACTTTCATCTATGTTATGGCCTGTTATAACCAATCTTTATAATAAACACAGAAAAAAAGTAAAAGAACAAGAAACAAAAGAGAAATACCATAAATTTCTTCAAGAAAAAGAACTTGAACTTATGAATGAAGCCAAGTTACAACATGATATATTAATAGAAAATTTAATTCCTTTAAAAGATTGTTTGGAACAAATAAACACAAGAGGTATGTTATTTTGGAATAGAAGATCAGATCAATCAGATTTCTTGACAGTAAGATTAGGGATAGGAAACGAAAAACTTAAAGTAGAAGTAGATTATCAAGAAGAAGGATTTACTGTAGAAGTAAACGAATTAAGAAAAGATGCAGAAGCACTAGTAAAAAAATATGAATATATCCCTAATGTTCCAATAGGTTATTCTTTATATGAAGATAATATTGTAGCAATCATGGGTGAGAGAGCCAAAACAGTAGCGTTCACAAATAACCTATTATTACAATTACTAACTTTTTATAGTTATGAAGATATAAAAATAGTATTTTTTACAATGAAAGAATATGAAAATGATTGGGAGTATATAAAATATCTAAATCATACATTTTCCAACAATAAACAAATTAGATTTTTTGCAATTGAAGATCAAAGTAAAAAAAATCTAGCAGAATATTTAAATGTCGAAGTAATGAATAGGCAAAATAATAAGTCCGAAGATGTACCAAAACCATATTATATAATAATAACAGATGATTATAATAGTATAAAAAGATATGACTTCATAAAAACAATCAGTGAAAGTGAAGATAATTTAGGATTTTCATTAGTAATGATAGAAAATAAATTATCTAGATTACCAAGTAAATGTAGTAATTTTATTTCTCTAAGTGGAAATCAATTTGCAGTTCTAAAAAATAAAACAGATAAACAGGAACAATATGCATTTACAAATGAAATAGATTATAATATAAATATGATGAATATAGCAAAAATTTTAGCAAATATACCAATTGAATTTGAAGAAGGAGTATCACAATTGCCAGAATCAATTTCATTCATGGAAATGGAACAAGTAGGTAAGGTATCACAATTAAATATTTTAAATAGATGGAATACAAATGATCCAATATCTTCGTTAAGAGCAGAAGTTGGAGTAGATAATAATAACAATTTGATGTACCTAGATTTACATGAAAAATACCATGGACCACATGGCTTAATAGCAGGAACAACAGGATCAGGTAAATCGGAATTTATAATAACATATATATTATCTATGGCAATGAATTATTCTCCAGAGTATGTAAGCTTTATACTAATAGACTATAAAGGTGGAGGATTAGCAGGAGCATTTGAAAATAAAATGACAGGAGTATATTTACCACATTTAGCAGGTACTATTACAAACCTAGATAAGGCAGAAATGGATAGAACCCTTGTTAGTATAGATAGCGAAGTAAAAAGAAGACAAGCTAAATTTAATGAAGCAAGAGATAAATTAGGAGAAAGTACAATAGATATTTATAAATATGAAAACTTTTATCGCGAAGGTAAATTAAAGGAACCAATTCCACATTTATTTATAATATGTGATGAATTTGCTGAATTAAAAGCTCAACAACCAGAATTTATGGATAATCTAATAAGTGTTGCTCGTATAGGTAGATCATTAGGAGTACATTTAATATTAGCAACCCAAAAACCAAGTGGTGTTGTAAATGATCAAATATGGTCGAATACAAAATTTAGAGTTTGCTTAAAGGTTGCTAGTGAAGCAGATAGTAAAGAAATGTTAAAAAGACCAGAAGCAGCTCATATAAAACAAGCAGGTAGATTCTATTTGCAAGTAGGTATGGATGAAATATTTGAATTAGGACAATCAGGTTATTGTGGTGCCAAATATTTTCCATCAGATAAAGTTATTAAAACAGTTGATAAATCGGTAAACTTTATAAATGACTGTGGACAAATCTTAAAGAGTGTAAAGCCATCATCAGGTAATTCTAAACAAGCGCAAGGAGAACAAATCGCAGCTATAATGAAAGAAATAATAGCAATTTCCAAACAAACAAATAAAAAAGTAGAACGTCTATGGTTAGAAAATATTCCACCAGTTATTTTAATTGATGAAATAATTAAAAAATATAATATAAAAAGAAAAGAAAATTCACTAGATGTAGAAGCAATAATAGGAGAGTATGATATTCCAGAAAACCAAGAGCAAGGTTTATTAACATATAATTATTTAGAAGATGGTAATGCGATTATATATGGACTAGATAGTACAGAAAAAGAATTACTTCTTAAATCTATAATATATTCAACAACATTATATTATAAACCAGAAGAAATAAATCATTATATAATTGATTTTGGATCAGAATCTTTGAAAATATTTGAAGGAATACCTCATGTAGGTGGAGTAGTATTATCAGCGGATGAAGAGAAGTTTAATAATCTAATAAAATTAATTAAAGAAGAAATTAATAACAGAAAGAAAATATTATCAAATTATGGTGGAGAATTTGAAAATTATCAAAAATCTACAGATAACAAATTACCTATAATTTCAATTATAGTAAATAATTACCCTGGAATAAGTGAAACACATGACATATTTAATTATGATGAATTTCCTGCTTTAACAAGAGATTCAGAAAGATATGGAATTGTATTCATTGTAACAACAACAGGTTCTTCTTCTATCTCACAAAAAATAGTACAAAACTTTAAAAAGATGTTTGCATTCAAACTAAAGGATATATATGAATATTTATCAATATTTAATACTAAGAAAAAATTAACTCCAAGAGATAATGAAGGAAGAGGAATATTTAAGTCAGATAATACTCATGAATTTCAAACTGCATATATAATTAATCCTGATGAAAATTTAAATGATTATTTATTAAAATATAGAGATAGTCTTAAAGAAAAATACAAAGAAACTGCTAAAAAGATTCCTGAGTTACCATTGATAGTAAGATTTGAAAATATCAAAGATGAAATTAGTACTATTGAAGATATACCTATTGGAATATCTAAGAATGATATGGAAGTAGTTAAATATAACTTTAAAGAATATAATGGAACATTAATAAGCGCTTCTAAATTAGGTAATACAGATAAATTTATAATAAGTCTTATTCAAACATTATCTTTTATAAAAAATAATGTTATATTGACAATAGATGGAACAAAGAAATTTGACTTGCTACATAATTATGTAAAAAATTTATACAACGATAAATTAAAAGAAAGTTTTGAAGCAATAGATAAATATTTTGATAAAGTATTAGAAAATAATAGTCAATCTTTAAACTATATAATAGTAATATATGGATTCGGAAAATTTTTAAACGAAGTTGAGGCAAAAAAATTTGATGATTTCTTCAAAAAAGTTAAGAATACAGAAAATATTCGCTTTATTGTTATAGAATCAGCTGATAAAATGAAAGAATATATTTATGAACAATGGTTTAAAAGTCTATTTAACTTACAATATGGAATTTGGGTTGGTAAAGGAATAACAGATCAAAATGTCCTAAAAATCAATATGATAAGTAAAGAATTCAAGACTCCAATAAATAATAATATGGGTTATAAACTAGAAGGTGGAGAAAACACTTGTATTAAATTGATAGATTACATTACTAAAGATGGTGAAGAAAATGAATAATAAAGTTTTAATAAAATTAAATATACCTGAAATAGATAAAACATATAATTTCTTTATTCCAGTAAACGAAAGAGTTTACGTAATAGAAAAATTATTAGCAAATATTGTAGGCAATATAAGTAATGGTAATTTTAGCAGTACAAGCGAGTATGTCTTAATAAATAGTAATACTGGTAGAATATATGAACAGAATGAAATTATAATTGACACAGATATAAGAAATGGAACAGAATTATATTTAATAATAACTGGTAAAAAAATTGCAATAAAGAGTAAAACAACAATAAATAAAATTTATAAAAGTATTAATTTGATGCAAAGATAAATTTGATAATATAAAGATACAATTATGTAATTGCATAATTGTATCTTTTATATTAAAAATAAAACTGAAAAAAATGCGTTACTACTCAGCCTTAAAGTAATAATTCACTAAAAAATTCGAGATATCAATCTCGTTTTTTTAGTAGCATAATGATTTATGCAAATAACTCTTGCCCATCAAATATCAATTTTATACATTCAAATGGATTTTGTTCTCTCAATCTGGCAGTTTTTATAATACTCATTATATTACCAAATCTTATTCCTCCATTTTCACTTCTAAAACCACCGGATACCTTTGTTTTTCCTTTTATCATTCTCAATGCTCTTTCCATAAAGTTATTATCATATGGAATAGAAAAATCGTGTATATAAAATAGTAAGCCAGCTTTATATTTTATACATCTTTTTAACAATGTATCTGTTTTTTCTTTCCAATAAGAAGATATTATATTTTTATTTTCTTCTTCTGCATAGGATAATATATAGTCATATTCTTGTTCCATTATTTTTATCTCTTCACTAGAAAATTCTGTCTTCCCAAATTTGGAAACAATTTTACGATTTTTCTCAAACTTCAATAATAGTCTATATAAATCCATTGGCCAGAATATATTATCTATATTTTGTTCTTTCTCAATACAATATCTACCAAAATGTATAACACAATCTTGGTTGTTAATCCCATATTTAAAAATACCAGTATCGTGATCAGAAATTATAGACCCAAAATAATTAGGTAAAATATTATCATCTTTAATTGGCTTATCTCCTTTATTGTGATGATATTTATAAATTACGTTCTTTTCATTTGCATAACCACGATAATAAGTATCTTTACCATTTTCTTTTGTTGTTGTTTCATCAGTATGCTGATATGAACCATTTAATATATTCCTTGTTATATTATTTAAAGTACCTTCTGTTTTATTATTAAACTCTTCATAAATATTATCAATAGTTCCTTCGGATATATTAATAATACCTCTAGTGATATCGCTTATAAATTCTTTAATCTTATTATATGGAATATTATAGTAGTTACCTAATGAGACTACAAGCATTTTAATATCATTGTTATATGTAACATCACTATAAAAATTTTTAGGTAGTTTTTCATTTGAATTAGTGGTACTGATAAAAATATGTTTCTCTACATACATCTTTGTTTCAATACCAATTTTGTATTTAACTAATTCTTTCTTACCTTTCTTACCTTTTATATGGTGAATTATTTCTCTTACTTCAATATTATTGTTTTTTATTTTTTCTTCTAAAATTTCTTTAGTTAGAGTCTTACCTTATGATTAATTTGACCACCAGATTTTAATGTAGAAGTTTTTCTGTGGTTATATGTGTTTGTTCTATTGTTTTTTGATTTAATCTCTTTGCTTGTGGGAATTCCCGAATTAGAACTGTCCTTATTAACTTGGTTACTTAGTTTATCAATTTCATAATCTTTACTAGAATAAAGATTATCTTTATAGTTTAATTCTTTTTTTAGGCGTTCTATTTCTTTATAAGCTTTTTCCAAATCATCCTTTAATTTGTTATTTTCTTCTTTAAACTTTTTCTTTAAATCAGTTATGATTTTATTAAGTTCTCTTTCTTTGATAGAACTAATATTATCTAATTTCTTTTTTAGTTCTCTATTATCATATCTTAATTCTTCTAATTCCCATCTTACTTTTTCATATTTTAAAGAAAGTTTTTCACTTTTACTAATTTCTTTTTCATACATTATATATATATATCATTATTATATTTGTTTTTCACATTATCACACCTTAAGCTTGCTTAATATAATTATACTACAAAAACATTAAAAAAGCGAGATACTTTTGACTAATAGCTTAAGGTAGTCGTATCTATAACAATAGGTAAGGTTTTGATGTAATCTCCACCTTTTCCCCTGTTCTACACCGTACGTGAACATTTCTATTCATAC
>CAVJSY010000114.1:0-2657 GCA_963652285.1 Oribacterium sp. | reverse complement strand
GCGTTAGCCATATAAAGGGTATCTATATCAAAATTTTTGATAATGTCATCTAATCCTCCAATGTGATCTTCATGGGGATGGGTTGCTACTACGTATTTAAAATTATTTATATTTAGTGATTTGAAATATTTTACTAATAATGGACCATCATTGTTATTTCCGGCATCTATTAGCATATATTCGTTATTACATTTAATTAAAATTGAATCAGCTTGTCCTACATCTAGGTAATATACTTCTAAGTTAGCAGAAATATCTTCTTTTATAGTAGGTGTAGTATTAACATTAACTTCTGTTTCTTTGGATTCTGTTTGTCCTATAAAATCATTAAGTATACCATATATTAGTCCTATAAGTATTACTATTAGTATAGATATATTATTTTTTGAATTTTTCTTTTTCTTCATTTCTATTCTCCTTACAATACATATTATCAATATTGATTATACCATAGTTAGATTAATTATAAAATAAGTAATAACAAAATTTCCCATAATTTATCTATAATTCTTCTAATATTTATAAGTATACTTGTATCATGAAACGAGGTGATATATGGTTATAAGCAAGGTGAAGTACTTTAAAAAATACTAAATATGTGATATACTTTAATAGGTGGTGGTTATATGAAATATATAGTAGTGCTAGTAGAAGATGAGAAAGATTTAAATCATTTGATAAAAACTTACTTAGAGAAAGCGGGATATGAGGTTATTTCATACTTTTCTGGTAAAGAGGCTATCCTTCATACTGATGTTAATGCTCATTTATGGATTTTAGACATAATGCTAGGAGATGATATAAGTGGGTATGATATAATTAAAAAGATTCGTGAAAAAAGTACTGAGATGCCAGTTATATTTACTTCTGCTAGGGACAAGGATCTAGATAAGATAATAGGTCTAGAACTTGGTAGTGATGATTATATTACTAAACCATATTCACCTAAGGAATTAGTACTTCGTGTAAATAATATTATAAAGAGGGTATATTCTAGTGATACTAAAAAATTAAGTTATGCTGATTATGTAATAGATACAGAAAGAAGATGTGTTTATTATAACGATGAAGAATTAAATCTAACTACTTTGGAATTTGATCTCTTATATATGTTTATTACTAATAAAAATAAATCTTTTTCTAGAGATGATATTTTAAATATTATATGGGGGTCTGATTATTTTGGTACTGATAGGGTAGTTGATGACTTAATAAGAAGACTAAGAAAGAAAATGCCAAAACTTAAAATTAGTACAATATATGGCTATGGGTATAGATTAACATAATATGGTTAAACCTAAATTAACTGAACAATTATTACTTATATGTATTTTAATTGTTACTATTATTATATTTTCTTTAGGTGTTATTTTACCTAACAATCTAATTCCTATTTATGAGACAAATGTATATAATTATTTAAAACAGCCATTATCTTTTGTAGAAACTGCTGATGATATAAGTGGTAGTTCTATAAATGCAGAAATTGCTTATATTTATATTAGTAAAGATTATAATGATATAAAAGTGTCTGATAATTTAAAATCAATTATGGATAATAAAACTATAAATAAATTTCTAAATAGTATTGATTATAATACTGGATATGGAAAGTTTAAATATCAACATAATACTTATTATTATGTAACTGCTAATATATTAGAACAAAATGTTATAGCACTTACTAATGATGATTACATTAATACTATGAGACATGATATTTTAAAAAGTATCTTTGTTATAGTAGGATTTACATTTGCCTTAGTATCTTTAATATTAATTTTATGGGCTAATAACTTAGTTAATAGAATAAAAAAGATAAAAGATAATATTGATAATATAAATAATGATAATTATGTTGTAAAGACTAGTTATAATTACGATGATGAACTTTGTACTTTGGATACAGCGGTACAAAATATGCGTACTTATTTAAAAGAAAAAGAAGAATATAAAAATCAAATGTATCAAAATATTTCTCATGACTTTAAAACTCCTATTACTGTTATGAAATCTTATATGGAAGCATACCGGGATGGTGTTGAGTCTGAAAGTAAGACTATGGAAGTTATGTCAGAACAATTAAATAAATTAGAAATTAAAGTTCACTCCTTATTATATTTAAATAAATTAAATTATTTTCAGGATAAGAAAGATAATTTAAACGAACAGTATGATGTTAGCAAGATAGTGTATGCAGCAGTTGATAAATTTAAAGTATCTCGTCCTGATGTAGAATTTGTTCTTGATATAGATAAAAAAGATACTATCTATAGAGGTAGTGCTGATATGTGGGAAGCAATTATAGATAATATATTAAATAATTTTATGAGGTACGCTAAGAAAAAAGTTAAAGTAACTATTAAAAATAAAAAAATTGTTTTATATAACGATGGTGAAAACATCGATGAAAATGTATTAAATAATATATTTACTCCATATGAAAAGGGGGTAAAGGGTGTATTTGGATTAGGATTATCTATAGTTAAGAAAACTCTACATTTCTTAGACTATGATATTTCTATAGAAAATGTTAAAAACGGTGTTAAATTTACTATATTTGAAAGAAGATAGCTTACTCCCTATCTTCTTTAATTTTGTTATCAGTAAAATAGAATAAATTTTGTAGATAGTAAGAAAAATATGTAAAAAAAGAA
>CAVJSY010000113.1:0-19962 GCA_963652285.1 Oribacterium sp. | reverse complement strand
ATTTTATTGAGTTAGAATTTAAGACTAACAAATTTGAAACAGAAGAAAAGAGTTTAAAATATATTAAGGATAATTTAAATACTCTTAAAATAGAGGTAGGAAATCAAATATTTGCTGGTTATCCTCAGTTAGTTATGGAAAATAATAAAAGTATTGATAATGATTTATAATTCTAAAACATTTCCGGTAGTTCGGAGGTGTTTTTTCTATAGAAAAAAGAGCTATTTTTCAAAATAACTCTTTCCTATAAATTCTCTTAATATAGATAATTCTGGTACATTTTCACTTGGTATTGGTAATACAAACTTTAGTAATTTTAACAATCTAACTGCTGTATCATAATTTGGATCTGTTTGAGGAATAGAAAACAATAATGGTTCTGTGTATGTTTTTATTACTCCAAGTTCATATGCTAAAAATGAATTAAATATTACATCAGCATCATCTTGATAAGGGAACACATATTTCGCTTCTCCTCTTCTTACGTCATCCCAGGTTAATAATGTGTGACTAGGACTATAACCTCTTGTACGATAGTCTCTTATCATTCTTCTTAATAGTCTTATATCGGTTTGACTTATTCTGTTATCATTATCAACATTAAGGTATGATAATGGACTTATATATATTTTGAATTTATTCTTTTTAGGTATTTGCTTTCCTATTTCTTCATTTAGGGCATGTAATCCTTCTATTACTAATATGTCATTATCTTTTAGTTGAATAGTTCTATTAAATTGTTTTTTGCCTTCTATGAAATCATAAGTTGGTAATATTACTTTATTTCCTTTTAATAGTTTTTCCATTTGATTATTAAATAATTTTACATCTAATGCTCTTATCGATTCATAGTCTGGTTTCCCATTTTCATCTATTGGTGTATTTTCTCTGTTTAGAAAATAATCATCTAATGAGATATGATATGGATTTAACCCTAATACTTTTAAATATAATGATAATTTTTTAGCAGTTGTTGTTTTTCCTGAAGATGATGGACCTGTTAATAATATAACTTTGATATTTTTTTTGTTAGATGCAATTGTTTCTGCGATAGATAAAAGTTTTTTATCTTGTAATATTTCTGATAAATGTATTACTTCTCCTGCTCCTCTTTTAATTACTGCTTCATTTAATTCTCCTAAATTATTTATATCTAAAAGATTTGCCCATTCTGAATATTCTTCCATGCTGTTAAAAGATAATTCATGATGAACATATTTTCCTACTTTTCCTTTATCATAAGCAAATGGAAATCTTACTACTATTCCATCATTTAGTATTGTGAGATCAAAGTATTTTAATATTCCTGTTGTAGATGGCAAGTCACCTAAAATATAGTGATATGTTTTTTCTAATTTATATAATGTTACAAATTTAGATGTTGTATATGATAATGTTTTTACTTTATCTATTCTTTTTACACTTTTAAAATATTCAATAGCTTCCATTCTGGAAGTTTCTATTTTTTCAAAAGGAATATTTTCTTTTACTTTTTGTTTCATTATCTCTTTTATTTCTTTTAAATTATCTTCTGTTACTTTCTTATCTATTTCAAAATATATACCCTTTCCTACTGGTTGTTTTATTTTGATCTTGGTATTGATACCTAATACTTTTAATGCGGATACTTCAAATAATAATAATAATCCTTTTTCATATATTTTATTTCCTTGAATTGAAGTAATATCATATAATTTTAAAATTCCACTTTTATTTATTGCATCTTCAAGACCTATAATTTGATTTTTATATTTTCCACATACTATTTCATATGAATAGTTTTCTTTTACACTTTCAATTATTTCTTTTAGTTTTACTCCTTTAGGATATTCTTTTTTTACATTGTTTTCAAATGTTATGATTATATTATTCATAGTAACAACCCTTTCTTACTTTTACTCTATAATATATTATACTTAATAATTAATATTTTGTCAAAAAAACTCTAGTATACTTTACATTCTTTTGATTAAAATATATATAGGTGATAGAATGAATTTGATTCCAACTGTAATTGAGAGAAGTAATAATGGTGAGAGATGCTACGACATTTATTCTCGTCTTTTAAAAGATAGAATTATTATATTAAATGGAGAAATTGACAATAACAATGCTAATAGTATTGTTGCTCAATTATTGTATCTTGATAGTATTAATCATAATGATATAAGTATATATATTAATTCTCCAGGAGGTAGTATTACTTCTGGTATGGCTATATATGATACAATGAACTTTATAAAGAGCAAAGTTTCTACTATCTGTATTGGTATGGCTGCTTCAATGGCTGCATTCCTACTTTCTTCTGGTGAAAAAGGTAAGAGATTTTGCCTACCTAATTCTGAAGTTATGATACATCAACCTTTAGGTGGGGCACAAGGTCAGGCTACTGAAATAAAGATAGCTGCTCTTAGAATATTAAAACTTAAGAAAAAACTTAATTTAATTCTTGCTAATAATACTTCCCAGGATATAGAAAAAATAGAGACTGATACTGAAAGAGATTATTTTATGGATAGTAACGAAGCTTTAGAGTATGGAATTATAGATAAAATACTAGATAATAATGATAATTAGCTGATATCATTTAAAATAGTTATCCACAAATTGGTGGATAACTAATATAATTTAATGGCACATTTAACGATGTGTTTTTCTTTTTTTAGTTTCTATGAGTTCTTCATAATTTTTACAATATAGTCCTAATCCTTTTATTTTATTGGTTTGTTCATCTAATGCTGGTGGACCTGCAACAATATAATAACCTTTTGAAATAAAATTTTGATAATATGACATATTTAGATATTCTTTTAATTCTTCAGTATTTTTAACGGGTAATGTACCCATATAAGCTCCATACCCTTCTTTAACGTAACAATCATTAATGTTATCTATTTTGAAACCAAGTTTGGATTTCATAAACTTGCTATATATAGTGCCTTTACTTTTTACTGATATAAGACCTTTCATATAAACTAATTGTCCTTAATTATAGTACCAGATGTTCCAGCAATGGCTTCACTTGCTTTTTCTAGTGACCCTATTATTGCTTTTTTATTAGGATTACCTTTCACAAAGTCTAAACATGCTTCTACTTTAGGTAACATACTACCTTTAGCAAATTCTCCAGAAGCAATATAATTATTTGCTTCACTTACATTAAGTTTATCTAATGCTGTTTGATTTTCTTTATTATAGTTAATATACACTTTATCAACTGCTGTTAAAATTAATAGAATATCAGCATCTATTTCTCTTGCTAATAGGGCTGCAGATCTATCTTTGTCTATGACTGCTGCTACTCCTTCTAATAATTCTATTCTATCTGTTTTAATAACAGGAATTCCACCTCCACCTACAGCAATTACTATATTATCATTATCTACTAATTGTTTGATAACTCTTTTTTCTATTATGTCAATAGGTTTTGGTGATGGTACAACTCTTCTATATCCTCTTCCAGCATCTTCTATAAATGTATATCCTTTTTCCTTTGCTATTTCTTCCGATTTTTCTTTACTATAGAACATTCCTATTGGTTTGCTTGGATTTTGGAAAGCACTATCATTTGGGTCTACTAATACTTGAGTAATTAGGGTAGCACAATCTTTTTTTATATTTTGTCTTTCTAATTCATCTTGGATACATTGTTGTAATTGATATCCAATATATCCTTGACTCATACTTCCACATTCAGGAAAAGGCATTGCTGGGGTTTTAGCTTCACCATTAGCAGAATAATCCATTGCTAATAAAATTTGGCCTACTTGGGGACCATTTCCATGTGTTAATACTATTTTATTGCCTTTACTTACTAAATCTACTATTATTCTAGCTACTGATTCTAATAAACGTAATTGTTCTTTTGGATCTTTTCCTAGGGCATTGCCTCCTAGGGCTATTACTATTTTACTCATAAATTCCTCCTTTATCTTACATTTTAAGTATATCACACTAACTTGAGGGAGACAAGAAAATTGATATTGCTTTACAATTGTTTATGAATAATGTTTTACTTATATTCTGTTAATAATATTTTGGTATTTGATATAACTAGTATACTATCGGTAATTATTCCTGCTATAGAGTTTACATGAATATCATATATTAGCCATAATATATAAGTAATTATCCCCCCTATTATTACTAGATGTCTTTCTTTAGTTAGAAAGTATCTATCTGAGAGACTTGCTAATATTGAAAATAAGTCTAAAAATGTATGATAACTTAATATTCCTGCTAATATATATAATGGTAATGATATTAGAAATATTTTATTATCCCAAGTTGTTTTATAATATCCATAGTCTAATATTACTTCATAAATACATATAAATAATCCACTATAAGCACCTAATAATAAATAATGGATACAATACAATATGGTTGATATTATTTGTATTATTAATATTTTATTTGTTGTTTCTTTATAATAACTTATCATTAATAGAATAAATGCTACTACTCCTATTAATTGGGCTGCTACGTTACTTAAATTCATTTTATACCTACTACTTTCTTAATTTAATTATATAATGATGATGATTTGATTTTTATATATTTAACTACTGAGTAATTGATTTTACAATCGGTGTGTAAAAAATACAATATGTATTATGTATTGTATTACAAAAAAAGAAAGTAAATTAATACTTTCCTTATAGAATAATTGAAAATACAGTCAATACTAAGATGTTTACAAGTGCTATCGTTAATACTACTTTAAATGCCCATTTAAACCAAGTACCATATTCTATCTTTGCTAGGGCTAGTCCTCCCATAATTGCTCCACAGGTTGGAGTAATTAAATTAACTAAACCATTTGCTGATACTAGTGTCATTACTGTTACTTCAGTACTATATCCTAATTGTGCTGCTAAAGAGCCAATTATTGGTGCTGATAGTGTTGCTAGTCCTGATGATGATGGTACTAGTATTGATAATACTATATGTAAGATATAGTTTAATGGTACGAACGCTATTTCTGGGAATTTTGATAAGAAATTTGCGGCGTTGTAGATGATATAGTTATCTAGATATGTTTTTGTCATTAGTACAGTTGCTCCTCTTGCAATTGCTATAATTAAGATAACTCCTATCATATCATCTGCACCATCTACAAATGTGTCGACAAATCCTTTTTCTCCAAATTTATTGATTATTGCAATAATAATTGACATTACTAAGAACCATAATGCTGCTTCATAGAACCACCAGTTACCTAGTGATGAGCCTGTTAGCCATCCAGTAAATTTATCGAAGAATGTAATATTAAATTCACCCCAAGGAATAAATCCTACGATCATTACTACAAATGTTAATCCAAACAACCATAGTGTTGCTTTTTGTTTTGTTGTTAATGTTGCTTTTTCTGCTAAAGCACCATGATAATGTCCAAATTTTTTTTCGGCTTGTTTTTGTTCTCTTAGAGATAGGATAGTAGATCCTTTGTCTTTTTGTACTTTTTTAGCGTATGATACTACAAACATTATTGATATTAATAATGTTGTTAACCATAAGAATGTTGCTATTAGGATTATCAATCCATGATTAACTGCAACTCCTTCAGGTAGTGCACTAATTGCTGCTCCTGTTGCGAATGGGTTAATAGTTGATCCTAATACTCCTGATCCTGCTCCTAGTAATACAACTGCTGATCCTACTAATGGATCCATTCCTGCTGCATACATAGTTGCTGCTAATAATACATAGAATCCTACTGTTTCTTCTAGCATTCCATATGTTGTTCCTCCTATAGAGAATATTAGCATAAGTATTGGTATAAGGATAATTTCTCTTCCTTTTAATTTTTGCACTAATACTTTTATTCCTGTTTCTAGAGCTCCAGTTTTAGTAATTACTGCTAAAAATCCTCCTAGGATCATTATGAATATTGCTACATCTACAGCATTTTCAAATCCTAGTATTGGTGCCATTAAGATGTCTGATAATTTTGCACCTACTGTTCCACTACCGTTTACAATTTCTTCACCTGTAAATTGTGCATTTGGTAGTAAATGTGATAGAATTCCTAATCCAAAGATTAGTATTAGTATTATTGAAAAAGACGATAGCATTGTTTTAGCCTTTTTCTTTGCCATAAGTACCTCCTTATTATAATTATTTCATATTATATTTGGCATATATAATATTTTGTATGTTATAAAAAACCATTGGTTTATATAACCGAATTTTAATCTTCTTGCATTGTTGCATACATTATTGCTTTTATTGTATGCATTCTATTTTCTGCTTCTTCGAATACTCTGGATTTGTCAGATTCAAATACTTCGTCTGTTACTTCCATTTCTCTTAATCCGAATTTTTCGTATATTTCTTTTCCTATTTTAGTATCTATGTTATGGAATGATGGTAGGCAATGCATAAATATTGCATTAGCACTTGCCATATTCATTACATCTTTTGTTACTTGATATGGTCTTAATAAATTTATTCTTTTTGCCCATACTTCATCTGGTTCTCCCATTGATACCCAAACGTCTGTATATATTACGTCTGCATCTCTTACAGCTTCTTCTACATTATCAGTAACTGTAACTGAACCTCCTGATAATTTGGCTATTTCTTTACTTTTATTAATTAAATCAGAGCTTGGCCATAATTCTTTTGGGCTACATGTTACGTAATGCATTCCTACTTTAGCACATGCTACAATAAGAGAATTAGATACATTATTTCTTCCGTCTCCCATAAATACTATTTTTCTTCCTCTTAAATCTCCAAAGTTTTCTTTTATTGTTAATAGATCACCTAACATTTGGGTAGGATGGAATTCATCTGTTAATCCATTCCATACTGGTACTTTAGAATATTTTGCTAATTCTTCTACTATATTTTGTCCGAATCCTCTATATTCTATTCCATCATACATACTTGCTAATACTCTAGCAGTATCTTTTATTGTTTCTTTTTTACCCATTTGGCTTCCTGTTGGTCCTAGGTATGTTACTCCCATTCCTAAGTCATAGCCTGCTACTTCAAAAGAACATCTTGTTCTTGTTGAGTCTTTTTCAAATATTATGGCAATGTTTTTGCCTTTTAGGTATTTATGTTCTATTCCATTATGTTTTTTTTCTTTAAAATCTTGGGCTAAATTTATTAGATATAATATTTCATCTTCTGTATAATCTAGAAGTGTCAATAAATCTCTTCCTTTAAGATTCATTATTTTTCCTCCCTTATTAATGGCATACTCATACATCTTGGACCTCCACGTCCTCTTGATAATTCTGCTCCATGAATTTCTATTACTTTTAATCCATTATCTCTTAATACTTGGTTAGTTACGTTATTTCTATCGTATACTACTACTGTTCCTGGGGCTATACATAATGTGTTTGAACCATCGTTCCATTGTTCTCTTTCACTACCTACTTTATCTCCACCAGCACATGGTATTAGTGTTATATTTCTTCCTAGGTAATGTTCTAGAATATTTTCTAGTGAGTCATGAATTTCTTTTACGTTTAAATCTTCAAATGTATCTGGAATATCACCTTCAGTTATTTCAAATACTTGTAATGTTTCCATAATTCCTGGATGATATGTAAATTTGTCTACATCTATTTGAGTAAATACTGTGTCTAGATGCATAAATGCACGGCTTACTGGAATGTTAAATGCTAGTATTGTATCTATTTTACACTCTGGATCTGCAAACATTCTTTTAGCCATTTCATCTATAGCTTCGGCACTTGTTCTTTGAGAGATACCTACTGCTAAAACATGGTCATTTAAGTTTAATACATCTCCACCTTCGGTATGATGTGGTAAATATCTATCATAATATTTTGGTACTGTTTTATATTCTGGATGATATTTAAATATATATTCTCCATAGATTGTTTCTCTATTTCTTGTAACGGAATACATTTTATTTAGATTTACACCATTACCAACACATGCAAATGGGTCTCTTGTAAAATATAAGTTAGGCATTGGTTCTGCTATAAAATCAGAATAATCTCTTACTAGATCTACTAGTGTTTTTTCTACTTCTAGTTTTTTATGATCTAACTCATATATTTGAATTCCTTCCATTGTTTTTAATACTAATTCTTTGTTGTCTTTAATGCTTTCTAAGAAATGTTTAGTTAGATTTTTATATTTCTTAGTTTTAATTCCTGCTTCATCAATAAATTGGTTGATGAATTTTTCTTTTATATTTGGATTTATTTCTAATACTTCTGTCATTAAATCTTCCAAATATACTACTTCTACTCCATTATCTCTTAGAGCTTGAGCGAATTCGTCATGCTCTTTGATTGCATCAGGTAGATATGGGATGTCATCAAATAATAATCTACTTAATGTGTCTGGAGTTAAGTTTAATAATTCCTTTCCTGGTCTATGTAATAAGACTTTTTTTAGTGGCATTATTTCACTTTTAACATTAATTGCATTCATTTAAAATACTCCTCCTATTCTTTCTATTTTATTATAACATTTATATTTAAAAAAAGATATCATTTTTAATATTTTTGTAATTTTAATTAATAATATGTAAAAATACAATACATAGCTATGTATTGTAAATATAAATATTCGGCTTAAATATAACAATAGTAAATATTTGTTTTTTTTATTTTTTAATAATATTTATTAGATATTACGGCATACAGTTGATTATTTAAATTTTAAACGGCAACATATCTTTTTAATTTATTTAATAATTCTTGTAATATATTATCATCATCCATTTTAGTAATTGCAAAACATTTCTTGCCTAAATCTTTAAATGAGGCACCAGAATGATATAATAATTTGTTATCTATTATAATAAATCTATCATGAAACATAAAGGTATTTATTATTTCTAAATTGTGATATTGTTTTTCATACTTTTCTTTAGAAACATTATCTATATTTTCAGTGTATATTTTTACTTTAACACTAATATTTTTAATAATATCAAATAGTTTTTTACCAGCATAATTGTCTATTATTATTATTTCTTTTTTTGCTTTAGATAATATATCTACTAATAATGAATATGCATCATATATCTGTCCTTCATAAAAAATATGATTATTGTTTTCTTTTGTATTTAATTTATCAAATGATTCTTGTAATAATTTTATATCTTCTGTATTTTTTATGGTTAATTCATTAAAATATTTTTGCTCTATCAATGAGGTATTAATATATCGTTTCATTTCTACAAAAGTATCCATTATAGCAATTGTTATTTCTGATGCAACTTTACTTTTTAAAATTGTAGCAAGCATATAAACTCCTTGTTCTGTAAACACTCTAGGATTATACCTTCTTCCTCCATGTCCATTTATTTTTGAAGTCGAAATTTTCGACCTCAAGTTGTTAGTTTCCTCATTAGTAAGTTGAAAACAATATCTTTCAGGAAACTTTTCTGTATTATTTTTAACAGCTTCATTTATTCTTTTCGTTCCAACATCATATAATTTTGCTAAATCAGAGTCTAACATTACTTGTTTACCTCTTATTTCATATATCATATTTTCTATCTTTTTATTATTACTTACAACTATCTCATTCATTTTATCATCCTTTCTATAACTAAAAATATATAACTCTTTTATCATTGTCTTATCGTTTATAATAATATAAATGACTAATGATGTCAATGTTAAAATCTAATTTTACAATAGATAAATGTTCTTTAAAATTATACTTAAGATTATTTAAAATTTAATAGCACAATTTTCTATAAAATTCACTAGTTAATTCTAAAGCCTAGGTTTTAAGTCCATTTATTTTTGAAGTCAAAATTTTTGACCTCAAGTTGTTAGTTTTGGCTAAATCAGAGTTTAACATTATATGTAAAGTCTAAAATATATAGTTATGTATTGTAAACATAACTATATTAAAAGAACTAATATAAAATTATACTAGTTCTAATTATCTTTTATTTACTATAGATAAAAATTCTTTTAATCTAGGAGACTTGGGGTTGTGTAGTATTTCTTTACTGGTTCCAGATTCTACTATCTTTCCATCTTCCATAAATATTACTTTAGTAGCAAAGCTTTCTATAAATTTCATTTCATGAGTTACTACTACCATAGTCATTCCTTGATCTGCTATTTGTTTTAGGATATCTATTACTCCTCCTACCATTTCTGGATCTAGAGCTGAGGTTGGTTCATCTGCTAAAATTATATCAGGATTCATAATTAGACTTCTTACTATTGCTACTCTTTGTTGTTGTCCTCCAGATAATTCAGATGGATACATATTTGCTTTTTCTTCTAGATTAATCATCTTTAATAATTCTTTTGCTTTTTTTTCAGCAGTTTTTTCATCTAATATATTTAATTTTGTTGGAGCTAGAGTTATATTTTCTAATACGGTTAAATGAGGAAATAAATTGAATTGTTGAAATATCATTCCCATTTTTGCTCTTATTTTTGATAGTTCTTCTGGATTATTATTTATCTTTTTTCCTTTAAAATATACATCACCGCTTGTTGGAGTTTCCAATCTATTTATACATCTTAATAATGTAGATTTTCCACATCCTGATGGGCCTATTATTGCTACTCTATCTTTATCTTCTATTTTTAAGTTAATACCTTTTAGGACACGTTTGGTGCCAAAAGATTTTTTTAAATTTTTAATTTCAATCATTAGAAAACTTCCTTTCTAAATTGCTTACTAGTTTTGATAGACCTAAGGTCATTATTAGATAAATAATTGCAATTATTAACAATGGAAAAAAGTAATCATATGTTCTAGATGCTATAATATCTGAAGCTTTAGTTAATTCTATTATACCTATGTATGCTCCTACTGATGTTTCTTTTAATAAAGTTATAAATTCATTACCTAATCCTGGTAATATTGTTTTTATTGTTTGAGGTAGTACTATATATTTCATAATGCCACCATATTGAAAACCTAAGGAGTATCCTGCTTCTATTTGTCCTTTTGGTATTGAATTTAATCCTCCCCTTATTATTTCTGATACATATGCACTTGAATTTAATCCGAATGCTATTATTCCTACTATTACTATGTTTATATCTACACTTTTAAATATTACGTAATAGATTATCATTAATTGTAATATTACTGGAGTTCCTCTTATTATATCTACATACCATTTTGCTAGTTTGCTTAATATTTTTAATTTTCCACATTTAGCGTTGTAATCTCTTATTATTGTTATAATTAATCCTAGAATAATTCCTATTATTACTGCAAAGAACGCTATTAAGATAGTGTGGAATAATCCTTCTAATATAAATTGATATCTGTTATCATATATTACACTTTGATAAAAATTATCTGCAATAGAGTTTAGAAAATTATATACATAACTCCATATTTTTAATAATACTTTCATATATACTCCTTTATTTTGTATGATTTATTATATATTCATCTATTTTTCCTTCATTTTTTAGTTTTTCTAATGCTTGATTTACACTATTTAATAATTCTTCGTTTCCTTTTTTTACTACCATTCCATAGTTATCTTCAAATAACGGGTCACTTAATATTTTTAAATCATCATATTCTTTTAACATTTCTTTAGCGGGTAATTCATCTAATACTACACAGTCAACTTTATTTGTTTCTAGATCTTGGATCGCTGCTAAAACTTTCTTTTGTCTTGTAATAGTAGCACTTTTATAATTATCTGTAATATAAGTGTCTGCTACTGTTCCTAATTGAACTGCTACTTTTAGATTTTTAATATTATTTAAATCTTGAATATTAGTAATAGTACTATCATTTTTTACAATTACTACTTGTTTGGAAGTAGCATAGTTTATTGTGAAGTCTACTTGTTTTGCTCTTTCTTCGCTGTAACTTATTCCAGCAGCACCGATATCTGCTTTACCTGTTTTTACTTCGTTTATTATAGAATCGAAAGCTACATCTTTTACTTCTAATTCTAGTCCTAAAGAGTCTGCTAAATATTTTGCTATGTCAATGTCTACTCCTACTATTTCTCCGTCTTGATAATATTCATATGGGGCAAAGCCTGCTTCTGTTACTAATACTAATTTATTTTCTTTTTTAGAACATCCTGTTATGATTAATAACATTATTATTAATGGTAAGATAATTAATTTTTTCTTCATTTTCCCTACTCCTTTTCTATCTTAGTTTCATTATATCATTTTAATTTTTGTATTTCAATTTTTTACAGAAATTTTGATTATTTTTTTATTGATGTAAAGTTTCACTTGCGGTATAATTTTATGTCTTTTAGATTATGAAATTGTTCGTTTCCGTCATTTGTAGTTGTATTTTCTGTATATTTTGGTAATATTTTAATTATAAGTGATAATGTTGTTTTCATAATATTGATTAATATTTAAAATTTTATATAATAGAAGTACTTGAGGGAGAGTGGAATATATGAAATGTACTACAGTTAAAATTGGTGATAAAATTCAAGCATTAAGAAAAAACAATAGTATGTCACAAGAAGATTTGGCAGCAGAATTAAAAATTAATAGAAATTGTTTGTCTAGAATTGAGACTGGTAAGAGTGAACCTTCTATAGCAGTTGTTAAAAATATATCAAAGTTATTCGATATTGATATTTCTTCTTTAATCGATATGGATGAAGAGAAGAAAAGCAATAGTGAAAAAATTAAAACAATTGCTGAGGGTTGCAAATTTTTAAATGAAAATGATTTGGATTTTGTTATTAGACTTGTCTCTGTTTTAAGGGCTGAGTGTGTTAAGAAGAATATAGATTAATGTATAATCTTCTTTTTTTTATGCAAAATATTATAGAGGAGATGATTTTATGTCTAATAGGGTTAAAGAAAATAATTTTTGGGATGGTATTGATTTTAAAGTTTTAAATAATTTTCAGTTTATGAGAACTGATATATATGAGATGGGTAATAATTATATTATTGATATTGAAATTCCTGGTTTAAAGAAAGATAATATTAGTGTTGATTATGATAACGGTTATATTACTGTAAGCGCTACAAAGATTATGGATGAGAAAATGAATGATAAGTATATTAGAAGAGAAAGATTTGTTGGAAATATTAAGCGTAGTTTTTATATTGGTGAAAAGAAAGAGAGTTTTATTAGGACTACTTATGATAATGGAATACTATCTATTAGTTTTTCTAAAGAAGAAGATATGAAGAAATCTAAAAAAATTATTGCAATCAACTAGGGTTGGTTGCTTTTGTTTTATTTTGATTGTATAATATTTTTATATTATTTATATATTTTAGGTACTGCCATTATAAATACTTGTCTATGGCAGATAGATATATAATTTATATTAGTAAAGAGGTGTTATTATTTATGAAAATTAGTTCTGATTGGAAAGATTATGAATGTATTGCTAGTGGCGATGGAGAAAAGATAGAAAGATGGGGAAATGTTATTTTAAGAAGGCCTGATCCTCAAATTATATGGAATAAAAGTAATAATGAAATTTGGAATAAATGGGATGGATTTTATCATAGAAGCAATAAAGGTGGAGGTAATTGGGAATTTAGAACTAAACTTAAAGATAGTTGGACTATTAATTATAAAGATTTAAAATTCAAGGTAAGTCCTACTAATTTTAAGCATACTGGTATTTTTCCTGAACAAGCTACTAACTGGGATTTTATTATGGATAAAGTTAAATCTTATAAGGGAAATGATATGAGAGTTTTAAATCTATTTGCATATACAGGATGCGCTACTATGGCGGCATCAAAGGCTGGTGCTAGCGAGGTAGTTCATGTTGATGCTTCCAAGGGAATGGTTGATTGGGCTAAAGAAAATATGGAGTTATGTAATCTAAGAGAACATAAAATTCGTTTTATTGTTGATGATGTTATTAAGTTTTTGGAAAGAGAAAAAAGAAGAGGAAGAACATATCATGGTGTTATTATGGATCCTCCTAGTTATGGTAGAGGACCTAATGGAGAGGTTTGGAGATTAGAGGATAATCTTAAGGAACTTCTTGATAAGGTTGCTGATATTCTGGATCCTGATTATAGTTTTGTTCTTATTAATTCTTATACTACTGGTGTTTCACCTACTTCTTTAAATAATATTTTATCTTTGACTTTTAAAAATACTAAAATAGAAACTGGAGAGATAGGATTACCAATAACAGAGAATAATTTGGTACTTCCTTGTGGTATTTATGGAAGAGTATGCAAAGATTAATATAATATACGAAGATAATCATTTATTAGTAGTAGAGAAACCTATATATATGCCAGTATGTGAGGATGAGTCAAAAGATGATGATTTACTTACTATATTAAAAAAGTATATAAAAGATAAATATAATAAACCTGGTAATGTTTATTTGGGATTAGTTCATAGATTAGATAGACCTGTTGGAGGAGTTATGGTATTTGCTAAAACTTCTAAGGCTGCTGCTAGGTTAAGTAAACAAATAACTGAAAAGAATTTTGAAAAGACTTATTACGCTGTGACTTGTGGAATAATAAAAAATAATGGAACATTAGAAGATTATTTAGTTAAGAATGAGAAAAAAAATATTTCTTATGTTAGTAACGTTAAGAATGGAAAATATGCATCTTTAGATTATAAGGTTATTGATGTTAGAGATAATATGAGTTTAGTTGAGATACATCTTCATACTGGAAGATCACATCAAATTAGAGTTCAATTTTCTTCTAGAGGATACCCTTTAGTTGGAGATGCAAAATATAATAAGAATTTTGATGGTAAAACACCTATTGCACTATTTGCTAAAAAGTTGTCTTTTTATCATCCTGTTACTAAAGAGAAACTTATTTTTGAATTAGAATTACCAAAAAGATACCCTTTTAATTCGTTTTAGGGTATCTTTTATTATTATATTATTTCATTCCAAAGGCTGACCATGGATCAGTAACACAGTTTCTTCCACCTTGTGGATGTATTTCTACATGTAAGTGAGGACCAGTTGAATTACCAGTATCTCCTAAGTAGCCTATTAAGTCTCCTTTTTTAACTGTTTTTGTATCACTTATTGTTGTAATACTTTGATATGTACTTGCTGGGCATGGTGGTGATGTACCTTTTTTAGGACAAGTTTCTGTGATTGGGGCTGATATTCCATCTGCAAACTTTAATAAATGTGCATATATTATTGTTGTTCCATCAGATGCAATTATTCTTACTTGATTTCCATAACTTGTTAATACTTTTTTTCCACTTACTACTTGAGTTGAGTAGGTTTGCTTAAATTCAGCAGTCCCATCAATTCCTGCATATATTGAAGTTCCTGATGCAATGCCACTTAAATCATGCGATACATTGTTAGCACATCCTGCAGTAGAACTAGTACTGCCAAATGTTCCTGATATTCCTTGAATCGGAGCAAAATAAGTACCTTGAGTACCGCTATCTAAATGGGAAGTTTCTCCAGTTGTTGTTGTTGAACTAGTAGATGTATCTACGGATGGTCTTGCTTCTTCATTGTCAGTTTGTGTTTTCTTGCTTTCATCTAGTATCTCTTCTTTTAAGGTTTCTAACTCTTTTAACATTGTTTCTTTTTCTGATTTATCACTCTTTTTATTTATAGCATCTTCTGCTTCTAATACATTTGCCATAGTTTTATCAGATTTTGCTTTTGCTAGTGCTTCTTGAGCTTGTTCATCAATTAATTCATTTATTTTATCAGAATTAGCATTTGTTAAGCATAGGGCATAATTAATAGATGTATCTTCTAAGGCATCACTTACCATTTTAGTTAATAAGCTTACTATTGTTGGTACAAAGAAGATACATACACAAAATATTATTCTTTTTATGGCAATGTTTAGATTTTTTTTCATATCATCTTCTTTAGCGGCAGTAACATTTTTAAAGAAATCTATTCCTAACATTAGTAATAAGCCTATTGGTACAATAAAAAATACTATATCTAATAATTGTTTAATAAAGAATATTACTTTTAATACTTCTGGATTAGTACATGCATCCATTTTACCACTCTCACTTTTCTATAATTTAATTTAATACTTTTAAGTCATTAATTATTATTTGATATTCATCATATCTTTTTTCTACTTTTCCTGTTACTTTTATTATATCATAGTTCTTTAATTTTGGACAAGTCTTATATTCATTAGGAAACATTGTTAGAGATATTTCTCCATATTCATCTTTTCCTGTTATAAATGCCATTACATCATTTTTTTTAGTTGTTATTTCTTTTAATCTTGATACTAATAATGTCATGGTTATTCTTTTATCATAATATCGTTTTACATTTTGTGAAGTTATATCAGAGTTTTCTCTATATTTTGTAACAGGATGATTACTTATATAGAAACCAAAAGTATTGTATTGAATGTTTAATAGTTCATCATCTGTATATTCTTCATATACTTCTATTACTGGTTCTGGTATGTCTTTTATATCTATATCTTTTGATATTTCTGCATAATTCATTATATTATCTAAGTTTTCTATTAGGGTTTTTCTGTTGTAGCCTAAATTATTAAAACATCCTGCTTGGATTAGAGATGTTATAATTTTAGGGCCTATTCCTTTATTATATAATCTTACTACAAAGTCTATTATATTTTTATATGGAGCCTTTTCTCTTTCTTTTATGATGTCATCTGCTATAGAGGCACCAATATTTTTTATTATGGATAAAGGGGATAATATAACATTATTTATTACAAGATAAATATTAGTACTTATATTTATATCTGGTAGTGATATTATTAAATTATTTTGTCTTATTTCTGTTATATAATCTGAGGTTTTATCAACACTACCTATAACATTATTTAATAAGGCAGTTTCAAAGTATTTAAAGAAGTAGGTTTTTAGAAATGCCATTTTATATGATACAGTTGCGTATCCTACAGAATGAGATTTATTAAATCCATAGTTTGCAAATTTTAAAATTAAATCATATACTTCGGTTGCTAACTCTTCTGTATATCCTCTTTTTACGCTTGAACTAATAAACTTTGGTTTTTCTTTTAGTAATACTTCTTCTTTTTTCTTTGACATAGCTCTTCTTAAGATATCTGCTTCTCCTAGGGTGTAACCTGCTAAAACTTGTGCTATTTGGATTATTTGTTCTTGATAGATAATTATACCATAAGTTGGTTTTAAAATACTTTCTAAGTTTGGATGAGGATATTTTACTTTCTCTTTTCCTTCTTTTCTTCTTATATATAAATCTATATTATCCATTGGACCTGGTCTGTATAAAGCAATAGCAGCAATTATATCATCAAATGATGATACTTGTAATTTTTCTAAAAATCTTCGCATTCCATAGGACTCAAATTGAAATATTCCATTTGTTTTTACTTTTCTAAAGATTTCTAGAGTTTTTTTATCATCCATAGGAATATTAGAGAATGTTATATTTAAATGTTCATTTTTTCTGATATTATCTATTACTTCTGCGATAAGGGTTAGATTTGATATTCCTAGAAAGTCCATTTTAAGAAGACCTAATGGTTCTAGATAATCTTTTGAATATGCTGTTACATATATTCCCATTGGATTTTTATATAGTGGTATTATTTCATCTAAGTTTGTTTTACAGATTACTACTCCTGCTGCATGAATTGATATATGTCTTGGTAATCCTTCTAATTTTAGGGCTATTTTAAATAATTCTTTTATTTGATTATTATCTTCTATATATTTTTTTAATTTAAGATTTTTATCTATTGATTCTGTTAGTGTTTTTTCTGTTACTAATCTTGCTATATCATCTGTTATGGTAGTTGTTAGTCCTAGAACTCTTGCTACATCTCTTACTATTTGTTTAGCACCTAAGGTATTAAAAGTTATTATTTCTGCTACTTTTTTATTTCCATATTTATTTATTACATATTCTATTACTTCTTCTCTTTTAGCACTGTCAAAATCTATATCAATATCAGGCATTGTTACTCTTTCGGGATTTAGAAATCTTTCAAATAATAAGTCATATTTTAATGGATCGATATCTGTTATTCCTAGAGTATAACTTACTAGAGAACCTGCTGCGGATCCACGGCCTGGACCTACTAAAATATTGTTAAGTTTTGCATATTTTACATAATCCCATACTATTAAGAAATAATTACAAAATCCCATTTGATTAATTATTTTTAATTCATAGTCTAATCTATCTTGATAAACTTTATCTACATTATCTTTTAATCTTCTTTTTAAACCTTTATTGCAAAGATTTGTTAAGTAACTATATGCATCTATTTTTTGATCATATACTGGTAATATATTAGGTGTATAGGTAATTTCTACGTTACATAGATTAGATATATTAAAGGTATTTTCTATGTCTATTGGGTCTGCGATTTGTTCTACTTCTTCTGAACTTAGAAGATACATGTTTTTATTATTTCCAAATTCATATTCTCCTAAAGTTTTTCCTTCTTTTATCATTATTAAATAATCTAAGTATTTATAATCTTCTTTATATAAATAAGAAACATTATTTATAAACACTTTGTCTTTTGTAATATGTTTTTTTTCTTCTATATTAGAGTATCCTATGAATTTAGTTTCATATATATTATAAATATCATCGTCATAATAGATATAAGGTATTACTAATATTAAATCATTCTTATATTCTTTTAAATCATCTAATGTTAAATTTCTTTCTGATATTAAAGTTGCTAGTTTTATTAGATTTTTATAACCGTTATTATTTTTGGCATATAATAAAATTTTCTTATCTAAAATGTCTAATTCTATACCTATAATTGGCTTAATATTATTTTTTTTACATTCTTGATAAAATGTAATAACACCAAACATATTGTTGGTGTCTGTAATTGCTAAAGAGGTGTATCCTAAAGCTTTAGCACGAGATACTAATTTTGTTACTTCATTTAAACTATTTAATAGTGAATAACTTGTTTTTACCTGTAGTGCTGTATATTTCATATAGAATACACCTCCAATCTAAAATTTCCAAAATAGATATGCTATTAATACTCCTGCTAAGGATATTATTAGGGCTAATCCCATTATTCCGGCAAAGCCGTTACTATGAACTCCAATATCTGATGTAAATATTCCTGATGCTTTTCTTTTAACTTTGAATTCATGTTGTAATTTATATTTTTTTCCTTGTAAATTTACTTTATTACCTTCTGCTATTAAGGTATAATAATTTCCTTTATCATCATTAAAATCTTTTTTTAAACACTCTTTCATTCTTTTTTCCTCACTTTCTTCTATTTTCACTTATCAAAGTCATTTGTTCTGATAATTGTTTTATTCTTTCTATAATTCTTTTTGCTTTTACTACTTCTACCCCTTTATTAGAAATACTTAAGTGTGTTTCTAATTCTTTTAGTGTCAAATTTGATGTAAAGAAAGTTGTCAGTCCTTCTTGCATTCTGTATTGCAATATTGTGCCTAGAACTTCATCTCTATTCCATTCTGTTGTTGTTTCTGCTCCTATATCATCTAATAGTAATATTTCAACTTTTTTAATTAGGTTAAATTTATCATTATATTCTCCATTTTCACTGAAGGAACTTTTTAAACTTCTTAAGAATTCTGGATAATATATTATTGCTACTTTATGATCATATTTTGCTAATTCATTTAAGGCTGCTGATATAAGGTAAGTTTTACCACAACCAAAGTTTCCTGTTAAATATAATCCTTTTCTTTTAATATTATTTTTAGTATCATCTATATATTGTTTTAACCATTTTATTGTTTCAAATCTTTTTTGATCATCTAAATCTATATTTTTCATACTTGCTTCTTTTATTTCTTTTGGAATATCAAATAGATAAATATTTTTTTGGTAAGCATTATCTTTATCCATTTTCTTTTTATATTTACAAGGAATGTAATCAAATACTAAGTTGTCATTTAATACTTCTGGGTAGCAGACATAACCAGTGTAAGAATTTTTACATTCTAAGATGTTTTTACAATTTTTACAGTTATTTAATTCAAGAGAAGTATCTTCTAATTTTGATGTATATTTCATTAGTTCTTCTTTAGGTAATTTAAGGG
>CAVJSY010000112.1:0-14615 GCA_963652285.1 Oribacterium sp. | reverse complement strand
ATTGTATTTTTATTTAACAAATTTAATATTTCTTTGTCTTTTGTTAAATGGTAATAGGTTGAGATAAACAATACTTTTTGAATAGTATGTTTTTCTTCGGTGTTGAATATATCTTCTAACATCATGCATGCTTCTTTTTTTACTTGGTTGCAATAATCATTTATATGGTCATCAACTTCTATATTATCTAGAGCTAGAGATATACATCTATCACTTAAATATAACTTATCATCTTTGTTATCTAAAAGATATAATAATCTTCTTTTTACATTTATTAATTTTTTGTCTGGAGTATCATTAATATATTCATTTAATTTTGTTAAATATGTTAGGTAAAAATAACTTACTGCTTCCCCCATCTCTAGGAAGCATTCATCTTCTTCATCAAATTCAAATTCATATGATATGTCTTTATTATTATCTTCATCATTATCATTTATTTCTTCGTCATATTCTTCTTCGTAGTTTTCATAATCATAATCTTCTTCATAACAAGTTTCTGGATTTTGATTTAAATCATTAAAGTAAATGCTACTTATTTTTGCTTCTACATAATTACAATAGTTTGGATTTTCATTAAATATAGCATATTGATAGATATTATAGAGATTTATTTCTAGGTACGCTATATCTTCTATGGCTTTTTCTTTATCTTCTTGTGAAATTGTTATTGGTAGTTCTTCATACACTTCTTGATTTACAAATCTTATATGAGTTATTGCTTCTTGATATGTCTGTTTATCAGTAATATCAAGTTTTTCCATTAATTCAAAGAATTTATCTCTTACTATTAATAACTTCTTAATTTTTGATTTTATGTTAGGTTGAGACTCATTATATAGATTGTAATATAGGCACTCTATTAAGTACTCTATTTGTAAATACTCTTCTAAAGTATTATCTACAGTAGTTATATTTAATAATTGTTTTATTTTTTCTGCTCTTTCACAATCTATATTATATGGTTCAAATATTGATGTTGTTTCTGGATATTCCATACGTATTTTTCTTAATTCTTCTTCTATATCTTCACTTGTTATTCCTTCTTTTAAAAATAAATTATTATTTTTTAAAGAAATAATATTTGCGTATGTTTCTAAAAATTCTTGTAATAGTTTATCTTGATTGTAGTTTGGAAATTTCTCTAATACTTTATTTATATTTTCTAAATCTTTTACTTGGGCGCAATCATTCTTTAGCATTTCCATATATATTTTTAAGGATGCTTCTAGTTTTTCTTTAGGTATTGTTGATACTTTTTCATATCTGTTTAAGAATTCTAACATTACTAATAATAGATAATTATAATATATATTAATCATTTGCATACACTTCTTTCTTTGGGAAGTATTATAGCATATTAATTTATTTATGTGCTAATAATTAACTATATAGAAAAAAGATGCTATTTCTTAGCATCAAATTTCTTTCTTTGTTCTGTATTTAGTATTTGTTTTCTTAATCTTACGTTTTCTGGAGTTACTTCTACTAATTCATCTGAATTTATATATTCTAGGGCATACTCTAATGTGATTGGTCTTGGTCTTTTTAATACTACGGTATGATCTGATCCTGATGCTCTAGTATTTGTTAATTGTTTACCTTTTACTACATTAACTGCTAAATCATTATCTCTGTTGCATTCTCCTACTATCATTCCTTCGTATACTTCACAACCTGGTTCAATAAACATTACTCCTCTATCTTCTAGGTTACCGATTGCATATGCTGTGGCTTTACCATTTTCCATAGATACTAGTACTCCTAGTTTTCTTTCTCCGACATTAACATTTTCTATTGGTTCATAATCTTTGAATGTATGATTTATTATTCCATAACCTTTTGTCATTGTCATAAAATCTGTCATAAATCCTATTAATCCACGTGATGGAATTATATAAGTTAATCTTGTTAAATTATTTACTGTTGTCATATTTTGCATTATAGCGCCTCTTAGTCCTAAGGCTTCTATTACTGCTCCCATTGATTCTTCTGGTACTTCTATTTGTACGTCTTCATATGGTTCACATTTTACACCATCTATTTCTTTGATGATTACTTCTGGTCTTGATACTTGTAGTTCGTATCCTTCTCTTCTCATATTTTCTATTAATATAGATAAGTGTAATTCTCCTCTTCCTGAAACAGTCCAAGATTCATTCCCTGATTGTTCTACTCTTAAACTTACATCTTTTTGAGTTTCTCTGAATAATCTTTCTCCTATTTTACTAGCAGTTATGAATTTTCCTTCGCGTCCTGTAAATGGGCTATTGTTTGTCATAAATGTCATTTTTAGAGTTGGTTCATCTATTCTTAATATTGGTAATGCTTCTTCATTTCCAATTTCGCATACTGTTTCTCCTACTGAGATATCTGCAAGTCCTGCTATTGCTACTATATCTCCAGCATTAGCTTCTTCTATTTCTATTCTTTTTAGTCCTAAGAAACCAAATAATTTTTGAATTCTAAATTGTTTTGTAGTACCATCTAATCTTACGCAAGATACCATTTCATTTACTTTTATTTTTCCTGATTTTACTAATCCTATACCAATTCTTCCAACAAAGTCATTATAGTCTAGTAATGCTGGTTGAAATTGTAATGGGTGGTCTTTATTTACTCTTGGTTCTGGAATTTCTTCTACTATTAAATCTAATAAGCCATCATAACTTTCTTGTTGAGTAGAGATGTCTGGATCTAATGAACATGTACCATTTAGTGCTGAAACATATGCTGTTTTAAATTCTAATTGGTCGTCATCTGCTCCTAATTCAATAAATAAATCTAATACTTCATCTACTACTTGATTTACTCTTGCTGTTGGTTTATCTACTTTATTAATTACTACTATTGGTTTTACTTTTGCTTCTAAGGCTTTTTTTAATACAAATCTTGTTTGAGGCATTGTTCCTTCGTAAGCATCTACTACTAGTAATACTCCATCAACCATATTCATAATTCTTTCTACTTCTCCACCAAAGTCAGCGTGTCCTGGGGTATCTAGAATATTAATTCTTGTACCTTTATAATTTATAGCGGTTGTTTTTGCTAATATTGTTATTCCTCTTTCTTTTTCAATATCATTTGAGTCCATTACTCTTTCGCTTACATTTTCATTTTCTCTAAATGTTCCAGATTTCTTTAATAATTGGTCTACTAAAGTTGTTTTTCCATGGTCTACATGGGCTATAATTGCTATGTTTCTAATATTCATATAATAACACTCCTTTTTTGCATACCGCTTAATTATAGCACAAATTTTGAAAAAGTACACTATTTTTTATGAAAAAAACTAGAAAAATTAATTTCTAGTTATTTATAATTCTCCTTTATAAAAATATATTTTCATAGCTTCTTCTGTATATTTAGGTTTTGATACATCTATATCCAGTATTTTACCTATATAATAAATTATATATTGAGATGCAATAAGCAGATCAAATTCTGCAAGTATTCCATCATATTTACTCTCAACTAAAATGCAATTATTATTCAAGTAGTTTAACAATTCTTTTTCATATTCAGATGTTGAATTTTGTTTAAAATATATTGAAAATTTATTATTTAAATTTTCATAGTTAATAAATCTTCCGTGTGAGAAATTCTTTTTTTCATGAATAATACAATTAAATATCCCTGATTCGATTATTTTACTTTCTAAATCAAAACAAGCTGTATTAGTATAGTCACCTCTAAAAATATTTATCATGTTATTTACTTTTAATCTTTCAATCATATCATTATCAATGAGGTCTTTCATTAATTTACTCCAATATGAGATTGAATTTTTTATAAAGTCATCAATTGCAATATTCTGTTCTGCTTTACTTAAATAATATTTTAAAAATATTGCTGCTGGTGCTACTGCACCTTCAAATGACAAAAATCCTCTTTCTTTCCCTTTGTTTGTTGCCGTTCTATAGCATAATATATTTTCTTTAAGAATACCTGTTTTTAAAACAACCTTCTGAATTTCTCCTTTAGTAATAACATATGTATTTTCTTTTTTTAAATCTTTAACACTATTAATAATATCGCTTGTTGTTCCTGAATAAGAAAATAGTATTGCCTTATCAATATTATCATTATTTCTATATAATACATCTCTTGGATATAGTGGATGTGTGTTGCATCCGTATAGATGATTTATTATTCTTGACGAAAAATATGCTCCTGCATATGAACCTCCTGTACCGATAAATAAATAATTTTTATTGCTTTCAAATCCTATTTCATTTAATTTACTACTTACGGAAGTATTAATTGCATTAATAATTCTAATTTCGAGATTATTAATATTGATATTACATTTTTTAATTTTTTTTCGTTCTGTGTAATCAAATTCACTACAAGTACATATGTTTTCTATTTTTTTTACTTTAAATAATGAATTAATATGCCCTCGTGCTCCCATTTTAGAAACAACTTTACTTGTAAGTTTGTTTGAGTTTTCATACCATTTTTTAAAATTTCTTTCATCATATTTAAAATTATTTTTAATACAATCTTTAATAATACTTGAGATAAAGGCATCCCCTGCTCCCGTAGAATCAACTACATCACCTTTATTAATTAGATCAAAGTTATATACATTATTATCTATTATAAATGTAGCACCTTTTTCTCCTCTCGTAATTGTCATTAATTTAGGTTTTATGATACTATATAATTCGTTGTCATTCTTTAAATTAAATCTTTTTAATAAGTATTTAGTTACTCTTTCATTAAAATTTATAATTTCAAATTTATTTATTAGTTTTTTTATTATTTCTTCGTTTGATATTTTTTCAAACTCAAAGTACTGTCCTAAGTCGATTACCTTTTTATTATTAGTATTATCAATTATTAATTGATTTTTTTCATTTAGATTATCAAAAACTAGTATATCTTCTTTTGCTATATTAGAAAGAATTAAGTCAGTATCTATCATGCTTTCATCATACCATTGTTTTTTGTTGCAAAATGGACATCTTTTTCTTGAAGTAAATGATAAGTTTCCATTATCATAATAATATGAAATGTGAAAACATCTGGTTCTAATGTTTTCTATTACTTTTATATTTGTTATATCAACTTTAATTTTATCTAAACTACTAATCGCAATTTTACCTTGACAATCATTACCACAACAAGCAAACACTGATGTGTTTATCCCCATCTTTGCAAGGTTAGCAATTATATTATGTGAAGTCATTCCACCATTTATTCCTATTAATTTATCTTCTGTATAATAATAATCTGTAACAAGATCTCCTATACTTACTACTCTCATTTAATCAATCTCCTTCTATATTCGCCTACTTCACTATTTTCAGTGTAATCATGATTTTTTATTAGACATTCTATAATTTTTTTTCTATTCAAATCAAATACACCTATGCTATCTTTGTAATCAATTTTTCCATTTATAGTTTTCCATTCATCATCTTTCCAACTGTATGGGCTACTAAAACATAATCCATATATATAATTAAAAAACAAGTGATAATCTACTGCTGCAATATTATCTAAAAACATCTGATCAATCCTGTTAATTCCTGGGTACCTTACAATACAAATATTTTTTACGTTCATATCACAATCATTCAGAGCATTAATTGCTAACTGTAAAGTCTTTCCAGTTAATACATTATCATCAAAAAGATCTAGATTTAAATTTTGATATAAAATAGAATTAACTAATCCACCAAATTCATTTATATTAAAATTTCTCAAATCAATAAGTTGTTTATTCGAATATCCTGAGACATTCTTGTTAAATTTAAGAAGCAATAGACTTTCAATTTTATTCTTATCTACTATTTTTGCAATTATTGGTAATTCAATTCCTCCATAGCTTAATCCACATGCATTAATACCATCAATTTTACCATTACAATTTTCTCTGTATATTGATACTGCTATATAATTTTCTCCAAAATTGTCTATTTCCCTATATGCTCTATAATTTTTTGAATAATCTTCTTTATTTTCAGATAGGTTTTCCATTATTAAGTTATCAAGTAGTATTTTTTTTAATGTAGCTATTAAGTTGCAAATGTTGTCTTTATCTATAAGATTATTATTTTTGAAGCATATATCGCTCATAATACTTTCTATATTTAATAATACATTATACATTTTATAAAAATTAATGTTGTTTTTTGACGAAATATCTATTAAAATATTATCACCATAATAATCAGAAACAAGCATATGATTCATAAGAATTAATAATATATTTCTACAATTATCTAAAATTCCTAGTAACATTTTTTTATTAACATTGGAATTTATATCTTTAGTTTTAAAAATTGCTTGTGTCGCGTCACTTATAAATTCAATGTAGTTATTATACCAATTTACTACGTTATCTTTAGTGGTAATATCTTTACCGTTTTCACTTTTTCTATTAGCGAGAAAATAATAATATGTTGAAGAGCCTCTTAGTAAATAATTATTATCATCCTTTATTATATATTTGAAACAGTTATTTTTCTTTGAAGACCAAAAATCTTTTAATGGATTAGATGAAATCAACTCCCATTCATACATTGGAATTATTACGCTTCCACTTGCTTTATCAAATAAACTATCTATTCCATCATTTTCTTTAAAGTTTATATTTACTAAATTATTATATTTATTTAATAGTTTCTTTCTACCTAATACTATATTTTTTTCTGTTTTTGCAAAATTGTATTTATAATCTTTTTTATCAACTTTTTCTAGACAAACTGTTGGTAATATTTTTGAGTTTGCAATTAATTCTAAGTTTGCTTCAACACCCTTTAAAATATTTTTATTCTTATTAAAGATAGGAAAACAAGAGGTATCTGAACCACTGGTTTTATTAACACTATAACCTTGATTACAATTTAGCATTAAATAATCATTACCTTTGTCATCCCCACAGCTACCAATTCTCATCATCGAGTTTTTAGGAATACCAAGTAATTTTTCTACTTTTTCTATTGCTTTGTCTTTTGTTGTTGTTCCTATTTGAATAACTGCTTTATCTTTATAAAATCCTCTTGTTAAATGAATACTTTCAAATTGATTATTACAAATAATTTCATTAATGTTATTATAAATTTTTTTTGTTTTTTCCACATCTTCGGTATTTAAAACTAATCTTATATTTATAATTTTATCTGTTTTTGAGTCTTTTGAATACATAATATCAAAATAATTATTATCCATTTTTTTGAGCATATCATTCATCATAACTAATTGTTCTAATTCACTGTTTGTAGTTATATATGTGCTTTGTTCTAAAAAATCTTTATTTGAAATATCAGTGCTAAAAAATAATCTTGCGCCATCATTTGTTAGCACATAAATTCTTTTAATATCATTCTCATTTATATTTTTAGAAATAATAATTGCATCATATATATCTTGTTTCAAATCGTGAAGTCCCGTTTCTCCACGACCGGTAATAAATACCACTGGTACTTTTTTCTTTAAAAGTTCTATAATCATATTAATGGCTCTATTGTCAATTTTTTTTGAGTTTTTTTCAGTTAAAGTTCCATCAATACTAAAACATACTGCATTATATTTTTGCTCAAGCGATTTTTTATAATTATAATATGTTTTATTTTCCAATAAACTCACCTCTTTAACAAAAATTCTAAACTTTTTACTTTATTTTTTGTATTATCTGCAAGTCCCTTATCAAATATATACCCTTCTCCACCATTTTCAATCCATAATTTTATATTTTTATTTGAATCATCAATAAGTAATTGTCCTTTCGGTATTATAACATCATGTTTTTTTACTCCTGGTGGAACAAAAATTATAGGACATTTTATTTTTCTATTATTTCGCAAATCTTCCACCTTTACTTTCATTTCATATAATGTATGAATTTTAGTTAAAATTGCTATTTTTTTCTTTAATTTTTCTAATTCTCTAATTATTTCAACAGAATCATTTATTGATTTTGCCTCTCTTATAATATAATCCCATTCTTCTGGGTGAATATTGGTGTAATCAAAATAATCTTCAAATTCTTTTTCACTCTTGTGATTATGGAGACCCACGCTATATTTTCTATCAAGCATTCTTTCTTCAGAATCAAGTATTACTCCATCAAAATCAATATATGTATAATTATTATCCATATTGTACCTCTTTTTGATTATTATAACATATTTGCAATTTTATTTTATTAAAATTTACAAAAAACTAGAAAAATTAATTTCTAGTTATTTATATTCATTATCCATTGATTTGTTTCATTACTTCGTCAGCAAAGTTTTCTTCTTTCTTTTCGATTCCTTCTCCTACTTCATAACGAACAAATTTAACAATTTTACTATTTTTAGATTCAACATATTTTCCAACTTTCATTTTGTTTTCTTTGATGAATCCTTGATCTACTAAACATATTTCTTCATAGAATTTATTTAGTCTTCCATTAACTATCATTGGTAGTTTGTTAGCGTCTAATCCTTCGTTTTCTGCTTGTTCTGTTAGGATTTCTCTTTCTTTTTCTACTCTTTCTTCTGGTACTTCATCACGATTTAAGTAGCTTGGTCTCATAGCTGCTATTTGCATTGCTATATCTTTTGCTAATTCTTCATCGTTACCTTCTAAAAGTGCTAAAGAAACGATTTTTCCTCCCATATGAGAGTAACTTCCAAATACTTGATTATCTTCTTTTGTAAGTACTTCAAATCTTCTGAATGATAGTTTTTCTCCAATTGTTGCTATACGAGATGTAATTAAATCAGATAATTTAGTTCCATCTACTTCTAATTCTAGAGCACTATCCATTTCTGTTACATCGCTATTTATAATAGTATTAGCAATTGTACTAACTAAGTTTTGGAATTCTTCATTTTTAGCTACAAAGTCTGTTTCTGAATTTACTTCTATAATAACAGCTTTGTTTCCTTCTATTTTAGTGTATGCTAAACCTTCTGCTGCTATTCTTGAAGATTTTTTTGCAGCTTTTGAAATTCCTTTTTCTCTTAACCAATTGATAGCTTCTTCCATATTGCCATTAGTTGCTTCTAATGCTTTTTTACAATCTAACATTCCGGCTCCTGAAGTTTCTCTTAGTTCTTTTACCATACTTGCGCTAATCATTACCTTCACTCCTTTTGCTTTTTATTTTAAATTTTCAATTAATTCTTCTTTTTTCATTTTTGAATAGCCTTTTACTTCTTTTTTCTTAGCTAATTCTCTTAATTCTGTAACTGTTAGAATATTTAAATCTAATTTCGGTTCAACAGTTACTTCTTTTTTTGGCTTTTCTTCTGTAACTTCTTTATTATTTTCTTTTCTTTCTTTTTTGAAGAACTTATGTCCTTTTTCTTCTTTCTTATCGAAAGATGATTGTTTCATATTCTTTCTTGTTTCGTCTTCTGTTACGTAATCAACTATTGTTCCACCGTTTACTTCAACGATTGCATTTGTTAATGCTCCTAAAACAACTTTGATTGCTCTTACTGCGTCATCATTTCCTGGGATAACGTAGTCTACCATATCAGGGTCACAATTTGTGTCAACTATTCCAAATACTGGGATATTTAACTTCTTAGCTTCTTTGATAGCGTTTTCTTCTTTCATAGAATCTACGATAATTAATGCTTGTGGTAATTTAGTCATTTCTCTAATTCCACAAAGATTTCTATTTAATTTATCGTATTCTTTCTTTAATCCAACTACTTCTTTTTTAGGTAGTTTTTCGAATGTTCCGTCTGCTTCCATTTTTTCAATTTCATCTAGACGATTAACTCTTCTTCTGATAGTTCTGAAGTTAGTTAAAGTTCCACCTAACCAACGCTCTGTCATATAATACATTCCTGAACGTTCTGCTTCTTCTTTACATACTTCACTAGCTTGTTTCTTAGTTCCAACGTATAGAACTTTTCCACCATTTTCAATTATTTTCTTTAAAGCTGTGTAAGCTTCTTCCATTTTTTCTACAGTTTTTTGTAAGTTGATAATATATATATCATCTCTAGAGTTGTAGATATACTCTTTCATTTTTGGATTCCATCTCTTAGTTTGATGTCCGAAATGAACTCCAGCTTCTAATAAGTAGCTCATTGATACTACTGCCATATTTTTCATCTCCTTTTGTTTTGCTTCCAAATACTTCTTACTTAAATTTCACCTATTGGCACTAGAAATTTAAGTCCATATTTGTGAATATTTTTTGAAAAGCCATAATTATATTAGCATATTTATAAATAATATGCAACTTCTTTTTGATTTTTTTTGGAAAAATCGACCAGTACTGTTAGTGGTAATGGTCGTTATTTTTAATAATATTTCATTTGTTAGAGGTACCGCTTTTACTTATAGTGGTAACAAGCGGATCTATTAATCTAACTCATCTATTATTTTCATGACACTAATCCTTCCGTAAGAATACATTAATCCGCCTTGTTGATATGCAATAAATGGTGGTCTTATTGGGCCATCACAAGATAGTTCTATGGATGAACCTTGAACGAATGTTCCAGCAGCCATTATTACTTGGTCTGTATATCCTGGCATATCCCATGGTATAGGTTTAACATTAGCATCTATTGGAGAAGTTTTTTGGATAGAACCACAATATTTTATTAATTTTTCTTTATCATTAAATACTATATTTTGTACTATATCTGCCCTTTTATCATTGTATTTTGGTTCTACAGTAAATCCAAGATTTTCTAGCACATAACTTGTTAGTACTGCTGTTTTTAAGGCTGATGCTACTACTGATGGTGCAAAATATAGTCCTTGTAATAATTGTTTATTCATTCCTAATGATGGTCCTACTTCCTTAGCTTCTCCTGGTACGTTTAATCTTTCGGCACATAATTTAATTAAATCAGCTTTTCCTGATATATATGCTCCATTTGAAGCTAATCCCGCTCCTAAATTTTTTATAAGGGAACCTACTATTAAATCAGCTCCTATTTCTATTGGTTCTTTTTTAGTAACAAATTCACAGTAACAATTATCTATCATAATTATTATATTTTTATCTATTTCTTTTATAAATTTTATTACTTTTTCTAATTTATCTATATCTATACTTTTTCTTGTTGAGTATCCTTTACTTCTTTGAATTTCTATTAATTTTATTTTCCTGCTAGTTATAGTTTCTTTTATTTTTTCATAATCAAAATCATCATTTATTAAATCTATTTGTTGATATTTTATATTATATGACATTAGTGATGATGGATTTTCTTTAAGTCCTATTACTTCGTCTAATGTATCATATGGCTTTCCTGTTATTGATAGCATTATATCTCCTGGTCTTAAGCAAGCGAATAAGGCTGTTGTTAGGGCATGGGTGCCAGAGATAAATTGACTTCTTACTAATGAATCTTCGCTTTTAAATATTTCACTATAAATACTTTCTATTGTATCTCTTCCTATATCATTATATCCATATCCTGTTGTCATATTAAAATGTGTCTCTGACAAATTATTATTTATAAATGCACTTAAAACTTTAGCGCTATTGTAATTACTTACATCTTCTATTTCTTTATAAACTTTTTCTAACTTTTTTTCTGCATCTTCAACCATTTTTATTGATGATGGTTTTATATTTAAAGATTCAAACATAATTAATTTCCATTCTTAAAGTATAAATACGCTAAAAAGATTAGAGCTATTGCTAATAGTATTTTTATAAATTCATGATCTAGAAGACTTGCTATTATATATATTACTGCAGAAACTAAAGAAATTGGAGTTAAGTATGTTAAGGCAGTGTTTAAGAAATCTGTTAGATATGGTAAAGTTATGTTAAAATAATTTCCTGCTAGAACTAATATTATTAACATTATTTCTACTATTACTATTTTTTCACTCAAGAATTTAATTGTTTTTATCATTAGTATTGTACCCCCCAAACTACCATAGTTTTTGCTTCTTTTCCGCAACAAACACATTTATCAGATAGATGTTCTTGATTATCATCAAAAGGTATGCATCTTGATTTTATTCCGTGAATTTCTTTTATTTTATTTTCACATTCTTCGTCTCCACACCACATTGCTTTTATAAATCCTGGTTGAGTTTCAATGATTTTATTCATTTCTTCTAGATTAGTAGCAGTATATGTGAACTTATCTCTTCTTTCTTTTGCTTTATTATAAAGATTATTTTGTATCATTTCTAGAATTTGTTCTATTTTTTCTATTGTAACTTCATTTAAATCTACTTGGATTTTTTCAAATGTATCTCTTCTTGCTAGAGTTACTTTATTTTGTTCTAGATCTCTAGCTCCTACTTCTATTCTTAATGGTATTCCATTTACTTCTGCTTCTGCAAATTTAAATCCTGGTGATTTTTCTGAGTTATCTATATATATTTTGAATTTATCTTTTAGGGTATTATATATGTTATCACAGGCATTTGTTACTTCTTCATTATTTCCTATTGGAATTATTACAATTTGTCTTGGTGCTATTTTTGGTGGCAATACCAAACCTTGATCATCAGAGTGAACCATTATTAAGGCACCTATCATTCTAGTTGTAGATCCCCATGATGTTTGATAGCAATATTCTAATTCATTATTTCTATTTGCAAATTTTATGTCATATGCTGTTGCAAATTTTTGACCAAAATAGTGGCTTGTTGCTGATTGTAAGCAAACTCCATTATACATTTGTGCTTCTATTGTATAAGTATATTCTGCTCCGGCAAATTTTTCTTTTTCGGTTTTTTTACCTATTATTGTAGGGATTGCAAGATAATCATTAAATAATTCATTATAGATGTCTAACATTTGTCTTGTTTCAGCTTCTGCTTCAGCGCTTGTTTCATGTACTGTATGTCCTTCTTGCCATAAAAACTCACGGCTTCTTAGGAATGGTCTTGTTTCTTTTTCCCATCTTAATACACTACACCATTGATTATATTTTTTTGGTAAATCTCTATATGATTTTACTACATTGCTATAGTAATCACTAAATAGTGTTTCAGAAGTTGGTCTTATACATAATCTTTCTTCTAATTTCTTTTGTCCGCCTTCTGTTACCCATGCTACTTCTGGAGCAAATCCTTCTACTAATTCTCCTTCTTTTTTTAGTAAGTTTTCTGGAATTAGCATTGGCATTGCTACATTTTGATGTCCTGTTTCTTTAAACTTTTTATCAAGAATACTTTGCATATTTTCCCAAATTGCATATCCATTTGGTTCTATGTTTATGCACCCTTTTACATTTGAATATGTTGCTAAATGGGCTGCCATTACTACATCTGTATACCATTTTGCAAAATCTTCATTTCTTGGTGTTATTGCTTTGTTTTTCATTTTCATCACACTTTCTTTCGATTTTTTATTTTATAATATATTCCATTTTATGTCAATTATTTACTCCACCATCGACTCTAATAATAGTACCATTGATGTAACTAGCATTACTGCTTGATAAGAAATATATTACTTTTGCTATTTCTTCTGGTTCTGCAAATCTTTTTAATAATATTTTTTGTTCTTCTTCTTTTTTGAAATCTTCACTTAAATATTTATTCATAGGAGTATTTACCCATCCGGGGCATATTGCATTTACTCTTATATATGGGGCATACTCTTTTGCTAAATTTTTTGTTAATGATAATACTGCTGCTTTAGATGCATCATAATCTAGACTTTCTATATATGGTGTATCTATGCCGTTAGTTGATGATATATTTATTATACTTCCACTTTTTTGATTTTTCATATATGGATATACATACTTACACATTAAAAATGTTCCTACTGTATTTATATCCAATATTTTTAAGAAATTTTCTTTATTTTTATCTTCATAGGTTGTATCTATTGATAGACCAGCATTATTTATAAGTACATCTATTCTGTCAAATTTTTCTATGCTTTTTGTAACACATTCTTTTATACTTTTTTCATCAGATAAATCTAGATGTAATACTAGTGTTTCTACTTTGTACTTTTCTTTTATTTGATTTTCTAAAAATTTTGCTCTTTCTAATCCAGTATTATATGTAATTATTACATTATCATTATTTTTTGCATATTCTAATGCGGTACTTTTACCTATTCCAGAAGATGCTCCTGTTATTAGTATTACTTTATTCATCGTATTTCTCCTTTATATATTTTAAATAGTTATTATAAACTTCTTTATTTAATAACACATGACTATATTTAGGTTCGGTCATATCACATAGATAATCATTATTATTTATAGTTACTATACAAAAATAATGATTATTAATATTTTTCTTAATTGTATCTAGATTGTGAGAAAAGCATATTTCTGAAAATAATGCAGTTAATTCTTTGGAAATATTATCATCCATTTTAGGTTTATAGGTTGTTATCATTTTGACTTTGTATATAACATATTTAAAAAATAATTCTAATTCTTCTTTAGTTAAATTTTGTCCATTAATTATTTTAGCTTTTAATTCATTAGATATGAAATTAACTTTTTCCATCTTTCTCACCTACTCGATTCCTTTAGTATTATTAACAATTTTCTTTATTTCTTCATCTTCTAATTTAGGTGTCCTTATTCTTATATCATTATAATTTATAAGTCCTGGTAATTTATTTAAGTCATTTTTATAATTAACGTAGTCAGTTGGTGCTGAACCATAGAAATATATTTTATTTTTTATTACATTGTATATTT
>CAVJSY010000111.1:0-17305 GCA_963652285.1 Oribacterium sp. | reverse complement strand
ATATTTTTATTTTTTTATATATGAAATAGAAGAATATAAAGTTTTAAAAGAAGAATTAATCATAATAAAGAGGAGGTTTTAAAATTATGCAGTTAGATAAATTAAAAGATTTAATTTTATATCAAAGTGAAAATGGTAATGTACAAATAGAAGTTTTATATGAAAATGAGAATTTTTGGTTAACTCAAAAAACTATGAGTGAGCTTTTTAATGTAGCTGAAAATAATATTACTTATCACTTACAAAATATTTTTAAAAGTGGTGAACTAAATAAAGATTCAGTTACTCAAAAAATTAGAGTAACTGCTTCTGATGGTAAAAATTATAATACAAATTTTTATAGTTTAGATGCAATAATTGCAGTTGGGTATCGTGTCAATTCAAAAGAAGCTACTTGTTTTAGAATATGGGCAACAAATACTTTAAAAGAATATATTAAAAAAGGATATGTTTTGAATGCTGAATTATTAAAAAATGGTCCAAAATTTGGTAAAGATTACTTTGATGAATTGTTGGTTAAAATCAAAGAAATTAGGGCTAGTGATAGAAGATTTTATCAAAAAATTACTGATATATATAAAGAATGCAGTTATGACTATGATAAAAATAGTGAAACGACAAAAGAATTCTATAAAAATGTTCAAAATAAGCTCCATTTTGCTATTACTGGAATGACAGCACCAGAAATTATATATAGTAGAGCAAGTTCTAAAAAAGATTATATGGGACTTCAAACTTGGAAGAATGCTCCTGATGGAAAAATTTTAGAGACAGATGTTGTGATTGCTAAAAATTATTTATCTGAGGAAGAATTAAAAGAACTTAATAATTTGGTATCTATGTATTTAGATTTTGCTGAAAGACAAGTTAAATTAGGGCATGTTATTTCTATGAAAGAATGGAAAGAAAAATTAGAAATGTTTTTAAATTTAAATGAATATAACATTTTAAAAGATAATGGTAAAATTAAAAGAGAAATAGCTGATAAATTAGCGTTAGATGAATATGAAAAATACCGTATTGTTCAAGATCAAAAATATATTTCTGATTTTGATGAATTGGTGTTAGAAACAAAAAATATTGGAACTTAAGAATAAAACAATCAGATTTGATATGTAATAAATGATGTATTGAATATAGGATTAAATTTTCAGATTAACACTTAATATTTTATTGGTTCAAAAGTTCTTGTAAAATTTATCAAATTAAAAGTTAGTGTACAATTAGATGCAAAATATTTTTCTATAATTATAAAGTTAAATAAAAATATATTTAAAAATCAATTAGCTTAGAAAGAACAAAAATACTAACCATTTTTGATTAGTATTTTTTCTATTATGCTAATTGCTATATACATAAGGTAAGATAATATCATCAAAATAATTATACCTGCTAAAACTAATGATAAATTAAATACTTGGGAACCATACATAATGAGATAACCAATTCCTTCTTTTGAAACTAGAAGTTCTCCCATTATTACACCAATTAAAGACATACTTATATTTATTTTTAGACTTGATATTATTGTTTTATAACTATTTGGTAGTATTAAATATCTTAATATTTGATTTTTTGTAGCATTAAAGGATTTTAAAAGATTAATTTTATTTTTATCTGTAGAAATAAATCCATTATATACAGTTATGATTGTTATAATTGTTGATATTAGTAGTGCCATTATTATTATGGAATTTATGTTAGCGCCAGCCCATATTATTATAATTGGACCTAAGGATACTTTTGGTAGACTGTTAATTATTGTTAAATAAGGGTCTAATACACTTGCTAAAAATGAATTTGACCAAAGAATTATTGCAAATAATATTCCTAATATTGTTCCTAATAGAAAACTTATTATTGTTTCATATGTTGTTACCCATATATGATGAAATAAATCATTTGTTTGATATAAGTTTATTATTGTATCTAATATTTTTTTAGGGGATGACGTTATAAATGAGTTTATTATATTTTTATCTGCTAAAATTTGCCATATTGCTATTAGAGATATTAATATAAGTAATCTACAAATATGAATAAATAAATTTCTTATTTTAATTTTTTTTAAGTAATCTTTATATTCTTTAGACATTATGATCAATATCTTTCCATATTTTTTGATAATATTCATTGAATTCAATACAGCTTCTATTTGATATAGGTGTTTTTTTATTTGTTAGTTCTATATTATATACTTTTTTTATTGTGGAAGGTCTATTACTTAAGACTATTATTCTATCCGCCATCGATATTGCTTCTGCTATATCATGGGTAATCATTATAGTAGTTTTCTTTTCTTTTTTTATTATTTTATATACATCATCTGATACAGATATTCTAGTTTGATAATCTAGAGCAGAGAAGGGTTCATCTAACAATAATATATCAGGATTTGTTGCTAGGGTTCTGATTAATGCTACTCTTTGAATGCAGTGAAGACATTTTTTGTTAATTTCCTTTATTTATAAGGGTTTGTTTGATACCTGATTCAAGCATCTTTTTTAACCTAAAGGATATATATTTTATTAAAGTTTAACTTTTTAGTTTAATTAATTTTTTATTTATGTTAAGAAAGTCTTATTTTATATGGGTTTTAAGGAAGTGTCCTAATGCAACCTATATTTTTTAATTTTTAGAGTTATTATCTTTAATTTGTTTAGTTTCATTTACATATTGATAGTTTAAAGCATTTTCATTTGAAATAGCTGATTTGTTAGTTGCCTTTTCATAAGAATTTCTTGCATCTTTTGCAACTTGTCCACCTTTACGAGCAACTTTCAAATTTTCTTTAAAACCTTGAGGATTTTCTGATTTGGCTATATCACGAGTGGCGATTTCTCCTAAATCAGTAAGCAATACTTCTATATCAGTCATATTATCTCTTAAAGATTCTTTTCTAATACCTTTATATGCTTTATATTCACTTGCTTTCATACCAGACCAACTTTTATATATTTCATTAGTAAGCATTGCATAGTGGGCAGGTTTTTCAATGCCACCATCTTTCCATATATCAGTTAATTTAAATCTATCAACCATTCCTGTTAATCTTTTTTTAATCCATTCATCACTATAACCTTTACTACGGTAATAATTAATAATTCTATTACCAGCAATTTCCGGATCGAATACTTCATCAATTCTTTCTTTACCAAGATTAGCTAACCACATTTTCATTGGTTCTGCTTTAGGACTTGGTACAGATTCAATAAGTCTAAATATTCCTTTTGTTTCAAGCGTATCGGTTTGTCTTAATTTTCCATCTTGTGCTTTCATTTTCAACTGCACGATATTTTCGTGCAGTTCACTTCCTTCTTGTTTTAACTTTCTTTTTAAATCGCTCCAATAATTTCTAGGAATATTAGCATCAGTTAATGCACTTATGACATCTACAACACTAAAGTAGTATTCTTCTTTTTCGGCATTCCATATACTACGAATGGTACTGTTTTCAAATAAGTTTGTAATTGTTTCTAGTTTATTTTCTTTCATTTTTTCACCACCTTTTATTAACTATTTTAAAAGTTCCATTTAATTTGTATATCTCTACTTTTTGTTTCAACATTAAATTTTCTAATATAGATTTTATCTATAAATTCCTCGACAATAATTCTGTTTAATTCTGTTAGTTCTTGGTATTTACTAAATATCTCTTTATTATTCTTTGAAGATTCATCTTTCATTTTATAATAAGCAATTTCATTAGTGATAGACTTTATTTGATCTTTATAAGTATCTTCATCTTTATTATAGTTTGTAATTAAATCTTTAAATTGCTCGGGTGTAATAATACCATTAACCTTATCTTCATAAATATTTTTTAAATAATTTCTTGTTTTAGAAATCTTATTTTGAATATCAGTTAGTCCTTTTTCTAAAGATTTAATTTTTTTCTGAAATCTACTATTAACTTTCTTGGAGTTTAAATTTTCTAATTCTTCCTCATCATAAAACTTCTTAATCTTTTTATTAATAGCATCTAATACTAAATTTGATAGTTCATCATATCTAATTCCTGTTTTATTTTCACAATCATCATAGCCATCACGATTATTAGAACAAACTAGATATTCGTGTTTAGAAGAATTTTTCTTTCTCATATAATGTTCACATTCAAGACAAAATACCTTACCAGAGAAGATATGAACAGCACCTGTTGTACTCATTGGTTTAGTTCTTTCTTTCATAGCAACTTGTACTTTATTAAATGTTTCTTCATCAATGATTGCTTCGTGAGTATTTAGGGTTCTTATCCATTCACTTTTATCTTTATTTTTGATTTTATGATTTTTATAACTAACTGTAGTTCGTTTACCTTGTATTAAATGTCCTAAATAAAGTTCGTTTGTTAGAATTGTTTTAATAGCATTTGTAGTCCATTTTATTTCTTCACGTGGTCTATTACTTATTACATTTAATTTGATTCCTTTTCTATATTTGTAAAGGGAAGGACAGGGTATTTCTTTTGCGTTTAGGTATTTAGCAATACCTGTAAAACCTAACCCAGTTAGATATAAATCATAAATGTTTTTTACAATTTCCGAAGCTACTGGATCTACTAATAATTTATTACTGTTATTAGGATCAATTTCATAACCAAATGAGGCAAAAGGAGAGATGAATTCTCCTTGCTTCATCTTGGAATTAAAAGCACTTCTTATATTATTTGAAACATCTTCTAAATACCACTCATTAACTAAACCATTTATTTGTCTTGACTTCTTATTACCTAAAATTTCAGTATCAGCATTATCAGATAAACCAATAAATCTAATATTCCATTCTTTAAACTTGTTATTAATATATTTTTCAACGATTTCCATATCTCTTGAAAATCTTGATTGACTTTTGCATAATACAATATCAAGTTTTCTGTTTTCACAATCTCTAATCAGTCTTTCAAATTCTGGTCTATAAGTTCCAGCACCAGATAAGTCTTCATCTGAATATTCATCTATTAATGCAAATTCAGGATGTCTATTAATATAATCAATAAGCATATTTCTTTGATTCTTTATAGATTCACTATCATCTTCTTTATTAGCTTTATCTCTATCTTCATTAGATAATCTTAAATAAATACCAACTCGCAAGTATTTCTTACTTTGGGCACTCTCCATTTCATTCATAACTATTACCTCCTAACTCAAGGCAATAATTAAGTTTTAAGTTAAACTTATAACCAATACTATTATAACATCTATTCTGAATAATTAACATTAAACTCCATTAGTTCAATGATTTTATACAACTTTTTATTAATTATTTCTTTTAATTTAGTATCAGTTAAATTTTTATCCACAATATCAATAATATTGTATGTCATTGTTTACCCCTTTCATATTTAAGTTTGGGATATAAGGGATTTTTCAAAAATAAATCTTACAATTTTTAATTTAAAATTCTGTTTTTTAGAAAAATCAAAAATATCAAATATTGATTTTCTCCTTATTTTATGGGCTATAAGCAACTTTTCTTAATTACTACCTGTGTCTATACTATATTCATCCAACTCTTTGTCTCATACCACCAGATAAATTTTTTGGTAGAGAATTTTGAAAGTTTTTAAGTCCATAGTTTTCTAATAAATTTATTACTCTTTGTTTGTTTTCTTTAGTTAATTTGTTTTGTATTTTTAATCCTAATAGGCAGTTGTCTAAAATTGTTAGCCATTCAAATAAACAGTCTTGTTGAAACATGTATCCTATTTTATTAGCACGTTCCATTGGAAATATTATTTTTCCTTTAGTTAATGTATCTAAATTACCTATAATATTTAACAAAGTTGATTTTCCACAACCTGAAGGACCTACTATTGCTAATAATTCTCCTTCTTTTATTTCTAATGATATGTTTTTTATTGCTTCTATTTCTTTATTTTTGGTGTAATATGTTTTAGATATATTATCTAGTATTAAAATGTTATTCATTAAAATACTTTGTATATATCAAATCATTGTAAGGGACTTTTTCTTCTAATTCTCCAGCTGCTATTATTATTTCTTCTATATGTTCCCATTCATCTTCTGAGATGTTAATATTTTGTTTCCATGCTCCACCATTTTTATATTCTTCAATAATTGTTGTTAAATCTTCTAAGGTTGTATCTGGGAAGAAGTCTATTATTGTTTTTGCTACTTTTTTTGGATTACTATTATTTACGTAATCTAAGCCTTTATTTATTGCTTTTGTAAATCCTTCTATTATTTGTGAATTATTTTCTATATAACTTTTTCTAGCATTATATGCTGTGTATGGGACATCGCCACCTAGTTCTCCTAGATATGCTACTATATATCCTAATCCTTGTTTTTGAATTTGTAGAGCATTGGGTTCAAATAGTGTTACAAAATCTCCAGTACCTCCAATAAATGCTCCTTGCATAGCAGAGAAGGCAATTGATGTATCTATGGTTACATCATTATGTGGATCTAAGCCATTTTCTTTTAAAGTCCATTCTAGTGTCATTTCTGGCATTCCGCCTTTTCTTCCTCCAATTATATATTTTCCTTTTAAATCTTCTACTTTAAAGTTATCTAAATTTTGGCGTGATACGATAAATGAGCCATCTCTTTTAGTTAGACCAGCAAATGTTATTGGATAATCTTTTTCACCTTCGTTATATACATATATTGTTGCTTCTGTACCACAGAATCCAACATCAACGTCTCCTGATAATACTGCTGCCATAACAGCATCTGCTCCTGCAGTTAAGGTTAAGTCTATATCTATTCCGTATTCTTCAAAATATCCGTTTGCTATAGCGGCATATTGTGGGGCATAAAAGATACTATGTGCTACTTCTGCTACGGTTACTTTGGTTAAATTGTTTTCTTTGTTATCTTTATGAAGTGAAAAGATAATAATAGTTGTAGCAAGTAAAATTATTAAAATGCTAATAATTAATGTGCATATTTTTTTCATATTTCCTCCTTAATCATAGATAGTATATTCTTTGATTTAATTTAGGTGTAGGGTATTATTGATTTGTTATATGTATTATTTACATTATGTTTCATTTTAGGATGCAATCTGAGATTAAAATTTATCAAAAATTGTGGTAAAAAAAATTAATATGTGATAAAATAATTTTAAGAGTAGAAAAGAATAGAGGGATATTATTATGAATAGGGATTATTTAGATAGTTTAAATTATATTAGAAAAAGTGAAAGAGATGATTATTCTAAGGGAGTTGAAAGGGAGTATGATGTTTATTTAACTGGGGATATTGTGTGGGCTAAATTTAGACCTAATATGACTTATAAGGTACGTAATGTTGATAATCAATTTTCTAAATACGTTTTAGATTTTGAGGGATCTTCTGTATATTTTGTGCCTCCTAAGGTTGATAAAAATGATGATAATGAGAATATTACTCTTAATAATTTATATATTAGTAATTTGGATGGTGAGGTAATATTGGATTATAATTTATGTGGTACTGGTAAGGTTAGTGTTGATGACTATCTTGCTGTTAATGTAAAATGTGATTCTTTGATTGTTAAAAATTGTAATGTTACTAATAATTATAATTTATTTATGGGTATTCAGGCATTAGATATGAAGTTTATTAATTGTAATATTGAGTGTTATATAAAAGGAATTTGTTTAGATGATATTAATAGTATTATTTTGGATAATTCTTCTTTAGAATGTATTGGTAGTTCTTTTGTTAATTTTAATAAGATTATTGTTGATAGTGGTAGTTTGATTTTTTCTTCAAAGAAAGATGTTAATTTATATGCTAAAAATATTACTTTGAATAGTGGAGTTTTAGGATTTAAGAGTCCTAATAATAGTAGGGTAATATTTAAGTATTTAGAGGCAGTGGATTCTAAAATTAATTCTTCTTCTAGTGGTATTAGTGTTCATGGTATTAAGAAAACTAGTTTAGTTAATAGTATTATTGGTAATAATGCTTATAATAATGATGTTACTATATCTGATATTGATAGGGATAAACTTAGTATTATATATAATAATGTTAGTGAAAGAGATAGTATGAGTTATACTGGTTTTATCGAAAGATATAGAGGAGAAGTTAGGAGTTTATATTTAGGTGGTAAGATATCATCTTTTGAGTATAATAAAATATTGGATGATTTGGATAAATTCTTATCTATTAATACTAAGAAATAGTATAGTGTTACAAGAGTACAGTTTTTAATACTGTATTTTTTAATTGTTATATTTTTTCTATTTGTTTATGTTTAGTGATATATAGCTATGTATTGTAATTTTATCTTTATTTTCTTTTTAATATATGGTAAAATTGTTTTAAGAGTAGTTGAGGTGTAGATATGAAGAAGTTTATTACAAATATTTTTGTTGTTGTTTATTTGTTAATTGTTATATTTATTACTTTTTGTTTACTTTCTTATAATGATAAGGGAGTTACAATTATTAATAATAAAGCTTTAATTATTGGTAATAGTTTTATGTCTAATAGTGGTGATTTATTGATTGTTGATATTAATAGTTTAAATATCAATAAGGGTGATTATGTGTATTATTATGATGTTAATGATGGTAAGAATATAGTTAATGGTGGAATAGTAAATATTGTTAATGATAGTAATAAAAATGATATTGCTTATACAATAGATAATAATCGTACTATATCTAGTGATGATATTATAGGTACTAAAAAAGGTAGTTCTTCTTATGAAGTAGTAGGTGGAATATTATCTTTCTTAGAGTCTAAATGGGGATATTTGCTTGTTGTTGTATTTCCTATAATGATAGCATTTATTTATGAGGTGTATATGATTATTAGAGAAATTGGAAGAAAGTAGTTGATGGTAATGAAACGCTCTTTTAAGGATATTAAAGTTGATAAAAAACTAATAGCAGTTTTAATATTATTTTTAATTTCGTTTTTAAGTTTTGGTATTACTTTTGGAAGATATGCTTATAAGCATGTAAGAGATTTTTATTTATCTTCTAAGAAATTTTATTTTAATAGTGATATGCTTACTGTAGATGGTTCTTATTATGAAATAGACAACTGGTCTGGTGTTGATATGTATTCTATTACTGTTAATATGAATAGTATTGATAATAATAAACTTTTTAGTGAGGTAGATATTTCTTATGATATAAGTTTTACTTGTTCAGATAATGTCATATGTGAGAGTGTTGATAATAAGAGCAGTGGTATTATTTATAGTAATAAGAATAAAGATGATTTTACTATTAATATGACTCCTAAAACTGATGCTAATTTGCAGGAGGGTGATAGTATATGGGTAGAAGTAAGTGTGAATAGTACTAGTCCTTATAAGAAGACTTTAACTGGTAAGTTTGTTGTAGTGGTTGGTATGTATGGTTTATCTTATGAAATAGATGATTCTAAGGGTAGTCCTTATTTGGAGGTTAGAATTACTAATACTCTAGATTATTATAAGGTTATTTCTGCTTTTGATAATTATAGTATTGGAGATAAGGTTGATATTTCTACTTATCAAGCATTAGATGATGAAAAGAAAAAAAATTGTACTTCTTCTGTTATTCATCTTAATTTTGATCCTAATTATGTTGTACTTGATATGACTAGTCATGCTTATTTGAGTAGATATAGTGTTAAGACTAAAAAACTTAGTGATGGATATGATTATGTTAATGATATTACTTTTGGTATAGATGCTTTATCATCTAATACTATTAAGTTTTATAAGGTAGATGATAGTAAAGATTATACTTATCCTATTGTTAATAATAATTCTATTGTTGATGTTAGTTTTGAGTAGAATGAAGGTGTTTTTATGAGTTGTAATGTTGTTTCTAATTATGTTTCTTTTTGTAGAAAATGTAATATTAGATATATGAAGTTTTTTATGAATAGATATTATAATAGGGATGTTTTTATGGAATTTTATGATGTTTATGAAAAAGTTAGATATTATAATTTATTTCCTTTAAAACAAAAGGGATTTGTTTCTAATATTAATTGTTATTTAAAGAATAAATGTGATTCATTATTAGAGACTATGGATAGTCCTAAGGATATTATTATAATAAAGGATACTTTTTATTTCTTTAAGTATATTATGTATTTTGATGGTGTTAAAAGATTAGAAATGGATTATAACGAAGTTTTAGATTCTTTAATAAATGATATGTTTTTACGATATAGTAATATAGATGTTAAGGTATGCAAAAAGGAATTTAATCTTATGTATAAAGATGATCTTGATAGAAAGAATAAATATTTACTTAAATTTGATACTAAGGATTTTGAACTTGTATTTAAAAGATGTAATATTAAGGGTGTTTATGATGTAAAGTTAGAGGATAATATTAAGATACCAAGGTTATATAGTGAGTACGCTATAGAGAAGGTTAGAAATTCTGAAATTATAAGAGAAGATATGCTAAATGTTTGTTTGTATTTACTTTCTAAGAATATACTTATTAATATTATTAGTGGTACTTTTGATAAAGAATATTTGGTTGATTTTGATATTGGAATTAGTGATAAGGTTGATAAATTTAAAAGACTATTACAAATAATTGATAATGATATTAGTAAGGAGTTTATTTGTTTTAAAATTAATTATAGTGATTTTAATTTAAATAAAGATAAAATATATGAACTTATGAGAGAGGGATTTAAGTTTAGTGTATGTATTTTTGATAGTGATTCTATTGATGAGATAGAATATCAAAAATTGGGTGTATTTAAATATATTATTGTTTTGGGAAATGATTTAAGGTTTTCTAAGTTAGATAATGTTATTATTAGGAAGTAGGTGGTTGTTAGATGGATACTTTTTTTAGATTTTTATATGAGTTTTTAATGCAGTTTTTTAATGGAGTTCTTACTATATTGAAGGGAATTGGTAATGGTTTAATTCAGATGTTTAATATAAAATCATATGTTTCTGTTATTAATTTTTATAAGGGCGATTTTAATGGTCCTGAGTGGGTATTAGTAGTGGGCGCTATAGTGGTGGTATTAGTAATACTTGCTTTAATAATATTTTTAGGATATTTACTTATTAGAAAATATGTTAGGTTTAGAAAAACTTTAGTAGAGCAAGAGTCTTTGCTTGAAGAGGTTGCAACTTTAAATGATCAAGTTTCTAGTTTAGTAAAAGAAAAAGAAGATATTCTTGCTATGAAGGTATCTCAATTAGGATTAAAGCCTGGTGAAGATGCTACAGAAGAGGTTAGTGGTGAGGTAGTAGATGCTGGTGAGGGACAAAGATTTGCTAAACTTGCTATGATAGATGAAGAGTATTCTAAGTATAAGGTTCAAAATTATAATAATAGTTTTACTTTACCAGAGTTAGTTGAGATGTTTAGAAATTTTGCTGCTGGTAAGTTAGGTCTTTATTATAAGACTGAAATGATTAGGTTATTTATATCTGCTTTGGCTTCTACTAAGTTGGTTATTTTACAAGGTATTTCTGGTACTGGTAAAACATCACTTGCCTATGCTTGGGGAAAGTTTTTAAAACATGATTCTTGTGTTGCGTCAGTTCAACCTTCTTGGCGTGATAGAACTGAATTATTTGGTTATTTTAATGAATTTACTAAAAAATTTAATGAAACTGAGGTATTAAAGGAAATGTATTTAGCAGGTTATACTGATGATGTATATACTGTAATATTGGATGAAATGAATATTTCTCGTGTTGAATATTATTTTGCAGAGATGCTTTCTATTTTGGAAATGCCTAATAAGGATGAGTGGATTGTTGAATTGGTTTCTGCTCCTTGGAAGAGTGATCCTAAAAAACTTATTGATGGTAAATTAAAAATACCTGCTAATATGTGGTATATTGGTACTATCAATAATGATGATTCTACTTTTATGGTTACTGATAAGGTATATGATAGAGCGATGCCTCTTGATATTAATGATAAGGGACAGGTATTTGAACCTACTGATGTTAGTGCTCAGGATATTAATTATAGTTATTTGAATAATTTGTTTGTTACTGCTATAGCAGATAATCCTATTTCTCAGGATACTTTGGATAAAATAGAACAAATGGATAATTATGTTATAGCACATTTTAGAATTGCTTTTGGTAACAGAATTGTGGCTCATATGAAGAAATTTGTTCCTGTGTATGTAGCCTGTGGTGGTGATGAAGTTGATGGGGTTGATTATTTCATTGCTAGAAAGATTTTAAGAAAATTTGAACAATTAAATGTATCTTATATTAGAGATGAAATTGATGGCTATATTGAATTTTTGGATAAGACTTTTGGTAAGGGTAAAATGAAAGAATGTGAAGAGTATTTATTAAGACTTAAGAAGATGGCATAGGAGATGATACTATATGGATGACTTAAAAATTATTGATTATTATAATAATGCTGATGATAAAAAGAAAGAGGCTTTTTCTAGTCATATTAATTCTAATTTAAGGGTTATTACTGATTATAATAGTGAAGATTATGATTATGAATGGCTTGATAAGATGGAGGAATGTATTAGATATTTGGATAATATTTTAAGAAATCCTAATCGTTTTATTGTTAATGAGGAGGATATAGTTAAGATTGAACTTGCTAGAAGGGTTACAGTTGAAAGTATTAAGCATTTGTCTAGGAATACGAATTTAATTCAGGATTATGATAAAAAGACTGGTGATGTAAAACCTTCTAAAATTCTTAATATTAATAAAGAAGAGAGTTTTAATACTTATGAAAATAGATTTATTTATAGTTTAATTCAAAATATGAGAGCTTATCTTGAGAGAAAGAAATCATTAGGGGAGATAGCGGAATCTTCTGTTAGGGATAATAAGAAGTTTCAGTATAATGGTAGTACTAAGATTGGTGGTACTATGGTTGATGTATCGATGGAGATGAATTCTAAATTAAAATCTAATGGTAGTGGTAATAATGGGGATAATAATTTATCTATAGCAGACAGAATTAGTAAGTTAGAGGTACAAATTAGTGATCTTACTAATAGTGATGTATATAAAAATTTAGCTAAGTTACATGTTGCTTTAGTTACTTCTCCTATAAAGAAGACTAATTTGATTTTGAAAAATGTTAATTTTCAGTATGCTTTAAATTTATGGAATTATTTGCAGAGTCATATGGATAGTTCTGTAAAGAAAAAGAAAGATAGTAAGAATTATGAGGATAATGGAAATTTAAAGGAATGTATTGATGAGTCTTTTATGCTTAATTATTTAGTTATGGATTCATTATCTAATACAGAAAGTACGGTTAATAAAAAAGATATATCTGAGAAGATTGTTGGTAATATGGTGTCACAAGTTATGGCATTAAATGAGAATATAAGTGAGGATGAACTTAAGGATATTGTATCTAAACAGTATACTATTATTAAATATAAGAATGTTACTAGTGATAGGGAGATACAACAAATATTTAGAAAACATATTGATAATTATTTAGATACTTTGAATAATTTAAAAATATAATGATGTGGAAAGAAGAATGTTGATATGAAAGAGAAATTTAAAAAATTAGAAAAGAATAAGGGATACAGAATTGTTAAGAGTATATTAAAGGCAATGTTATCTTTACTTATAGTACTTTTAGTTAGTGTTATTTTTATTCAAAGAGTATCTAATAATAATGTAACTGTATTTGGATATAGAATCTTTACTATTGTTACTGAGAGTATGGTTCCTAAATATAAAGTTGGAGATATGATACTTAGTAGGGAGACTGATATAAATAGTTTAAATGTTGGAGAAGATGTTGTTTATATGGGAGCTTCTGGTGATTTTAAGGATAAGATTGTAACCCATCAAATTATTAAGATTGATGAAACTAATGGGGAGAAATATTTTCATACTAAAGGAATTGCTAATAGTGTTGAGGATCCTATAGTTACTTCTTCTCAGATTATGGGAAGAGTTGTTTATAAATTTAAAATTCTTAGTATGTTATCAAAACTTATTAATAATATGTATGGATTTTATTTTATTGTTTTTGTACCGTTTGTAGTATTGTTATTTTTTGAAATAATGGATGTTATACATGCGAAGGAGAAAAAGATGAAAAGTAATTAAAGGTGGTGAGTAATGTGAATGATAAGAATGATAATGTTTCTTTAGGTAGAGCTATTTTAATAGTTTTAAAGAGAAGATTAAATTTAAGAAGTTTGTTATTTTTTGCATTACTTATTAGTTTTAATTCTTTTGCTTGGTTTATTTATACTAATAAAGTTGCTACTGGGGTTGATGTTCATGTTAAATCTTGGAATATTTCTTTTGAGATGGATAATGAACAATTAGAAGAAGAGGTAAGTTTTAGTGTTGATGAGATGTATCCTGGTATGGATGATTATAGGGATGAAATTAGAATTAAGAATATTGGAGAGACTGATGGTAAATTAAGTTATGAACTTTTATCTGTTAGAATTTTAGATACAGAGTATGTTGTTTCTGATGATGGAATTACTAGTGATGAATTACTTAATTCTCTTAAAAATGATTATCCTTTTACTATTGATATTGGGGTTACTAATCCTATTGTTAGTCATGGTGGTGGTGAAGAGGGATTTTATTTTTCTGTTGTTTGGCCTTATGAGTCTGGTGATGATGAGAGTGATACGGAATGGGGAAAAAAGGCATATGATTATTATGAAAAAAATCCTAATGGTAGTGTTATTGAACTTAAACTTAGGATTATAGCATTACAGGCATAAATTGTATAATTTAAAAGAAGCATTTATTTAGTGCTTCTTTTTATGATGTTTGTTTTTCTGCTTTTGGAGTTTGGATAAATTTGATATTTACGTCTACTTTTGCAGTTTTATCTTTGATTTGAGTAGCGGATGTATCTGCTATATTATCCATAGTTTCATTTTCTCCATCTTGCCATGAGATAAATACTCTTATTTTGGTTGAAGTTCTTTTTTCTTCATAGAATATGGTATCTTTTATAATTTTTTGTTCTTCTTCTTCAAATTTTACTTCTTCATTATCGTCAATACTATATCCTGTTATGTATAAGTCTTTAACGCTACTATTTTCGTTTACTGATGATGTTATTTCATAGGAGAATGTTACATCTGTATTTGTTGGATCTATTATTAAGTCAAAATATCCTGTAGCTCCGGGAGCAATGACGTCGTCTTTGATATTAGTATTTCCGGTAAATTTTGGTGTAATTGTTGAGGTTAGATTGTTATTGTTTACGATGTCTTGATTATTAACTAATATTTTCCATTTTGCTATTGTTATATCTACTCCAGCATTTGTTTCTGTTACGTATTTTGCATATGTTTCTTTGATAAAAGAGATACATATTAATAGAGATATACACGCTAATAAAAGTTTTAGTTTTTGATTGTATTTTAAATTATATTTTATAGTTCTAGTACTCATTTTTAGCTCCCCTCGTATGATAAGATTATATCATAATATTAAATGTTGTGCAATGTGTAAAGTATTTTAAATTCAGTTGACACTAAAAAATACATAAAGTATAATTAATATAAGAATAGTGTAGAGTGGTGAGGTTTTATGGCTAATGGAACAGTAATTGTTACTGCTTCTAAATTAAAAAGAAGGAAGAAATTTTCTAAGATATCTAAGATAGTTGTTTTAGTTTTGATTTTATTGTTAACTATTACTTATTTTGTTTTAGGTATTATCTATAATGGTGGTAAGTTTACTATTACTTTAGATAGTAGTTTTGGTTTAGATAGTGGAATTGTTTTATATGATTCTTCTGATAGGAAAGATGGTAAATTTAAGTTATATGCTGATGATATAGATTTTATGGATAATATTTCTTATAAGTGGATACCTAATGATATAGATAATATGGGTGATGGTGGTCATAATGGTGATAACTATATAGCATATACTTTTTATATTGAGAATCAGGGTACTGAAGTTGTTCATTATTGGTATCAAATTACTATAGATGATGTTATTAAGAATGTAGATGAGGCTGTTAGGATAATGGTAATACGTAATGGGGAAAGAAAGATATATGCTAAGGCTAATAGTTCTACTGGTGAGGCTGAGGAAGATAGTGTTTTGTTTTATGATAATAAGATACCTGTTTTAGAGGAAAGAGAGAAATTTGCTCCTGGAGATGTTGATAAATTTACTATAGTAGTATGGATTGAGGGTGATGATCCTGATTGTGTTAATGCTTTAATTGGTGGAGAAATAAAGATGCATATGGATATTACTGAGGAACATATTAAGCAAGGATAAGTGAGGTGTGAAATGAGAAGTAAGGTAAGGGGAAGAAAACTTATATATAGAAAAGAAGAAAATGATGATAGTAATAATAGAAGAATATTGTATTTATTATTTATATTACTTCTTACAGGAATATTATTATCAACTACTACTTATGCTTGGTTTACTACTAATAGAATGGTATCTGTTAATAGTTTAGATGTTAAGGTTAATGCTGCTGGTGGTATTGAAATAAGTGCTGATGGTAGTGAATGGAAGGCAATGTTGGATATAGATGATTTGACTAGTGTTCATAATGGTAGTTATCCTACTAGTGTTAATCAACTTCCCTCTTATTTGGAACCTACTAGTACAGGGGGAGATATTAATGATGGTAAATTAGTAATGTATTATGGTGAGGTTACTAATGATAGTCTAGGTAATTATATTTTAACTGCTAGTAGGAGTATTGAACAAGAGGGTAATGGTGATAGCTCTGATGGGAAGTTTTTAGCATTTGATTTATTTTTAAAAACTACTGAGAGTAAGGCTATATATTTAACTAGTGATTCTAAGGTTACTTATCAGGGAGATAATAGTTATGGTATAGAGAATGCTGTTAGGGTTGCTTTTATATTGGAGGGTAATACTTTAGATGGTAGTGGACTTGGTACTATTCAGAGTTTATCTACTAATGATTCTAATAATGTTTATATTTGGGAACCTAATTATGATACTCATACTGCATATGGGGTTAGTAATGCTAAAAATGTATATGGTGTTAGTACTAGTTTAGTTGGGGGAAATAGAATTATTTATGATGGTATTATATCTGATATTTCTAGTAATCAGAATATAGGGCTTAATTCTGCTAAGGCTAGTTTATATCCTAATTTGTTTAAGACAGTTGATATTGATATTGCTACTGTTAATAATAATAGTAATAATAGTGAATTATTTCAATTAAATAGTGGTATTACTAAGGTTAGAGTTTATTTATGGATAGAGGGACAAGATGTTGATTGTGAGAATAATGCTTCTGTTGGTGATATTAGTTTTAATTTGCAATTTACTACTAATCCTTCTTGATTTTAATATAATATTTTGATATAATTTTAACAGAGAGTAGGTGATGTATATGGAATATATTTTATCTAAT
>CAVJSY010000110.1:2124-2660 GCA_963652285.1 Oribacterium sp. | reverse complement strand
ATTATCATCTATATATTTGTATGCCCCAAATTCTCTTTCAATAGTTTTAGGACTATCTTTCATTTCATAAGTTACCTGAATATACTTTGTATTACCATCCTTTTTTGCAATAAAATCAACTTCACCATTTTTAGTTTTACCAATATATACTTCATAATCACGACTTATTAACTCATTGTAAACAACATTTTCAAGTACAACATAACTACCAAACTCAGGATTATTATTTTTTATCTGTGCTATTCCTAAATCAGTAGCGTAATATTTATTTAAAGTTTTTAAAACACTCTTTCCACTAATATCGTATCTATAAACTCTTTTAATAATTAAAGCCTTACATAATGCATCAATATAATTATAAAGTGTTTCTTTTGATATCTTTTTATTTTCATTTGACAAATAATTTATAATATTGTCACAAGAAAATTCTCTCCCAATAGTTTCTACCAAATATTGTAGTATCATATCAAAAAGAACAGTATCTTTCAAGTTTAACCTTTTTACTACATCTCTTAAAATTATTGAATCATATACAC
>CAVJSY010000110.1:0-2114 GCA_963652285.1 Oribacterium sp. | reverse complement strand
CATATACACTATGTAAATAATTTTTTATATCAATAACATTATCAAATTCGCATCTATTAGGAAGACCTCCCCATTTAACATAATCCCAAAAAGTAGTTAAATCATAACCATCTTTTTTTAAAAGTGTTACATATTCTTTATAAGACAAAGGATTAATATTAAATAGAACATATCTTCCAGATAAAACAGAAGATAATTCATCCGATAGCATTTTACTATTAGATCCAGTCAAAAATATACTTATATTTTTTATTGAAGCCCTAAGAGAATTAACAACCTTTTCAAAATTATCTACATTCTGTACCTCATCTAAAAATAAATAATACATTTTGTCATCTTTAATTTTATCTTTCACATATTGATTAAGCTTCTTATAATCAAGTAAATCTTCAAATTCAATAAATTCAAAATTAATAAAAATTAAATGTGCTGAATCAATATTCTTTTTTTCTTTTAATTCCTGCATAATTTGATTTAAAATAACAGATTTACCACATCTCCTTATACCAACTAAAATTTTAATTAAATCAGAATCATAAAATCCTCTAATTTTAGTCAAATAATTCTCTCTCCAAAGCATTTTAATCACCTCTATTAAAGTATACAACTTTTTTAAAGAAAAGTAAAGTTATTACTCCTAACCGTACTAACTTTTATTATTTTAAACTTAGTACAGAAATACATAAAAAAAGTTCTCAAAAAGAGAACCTTTAAAATTATCTAACTTTCAATGCCTTAGCAATATCTTTAATCTTTTTCTTAACAATTAATCCATTAATAATACTATCAATAGAATATACCACTAATAATACACCAAGAACAATAGTAATACTTATTGCACCCATATTAGGAAATATTACAAGTAAGAATCCACAAATAATAGTAATTATAGCCATAATTAACATTGATACCCAATCACCATCATTAACTCCCTTTAATATAAATGCTAATCTACACTTTACAGTGCCTGTTATAATAAACCAAAATCCTAATAATATAGGTACCATATTAATAAATAAAGTTGGATATATAAAAATAACTAAACCAAATATAATTGATAATATTCCCATAATTAAAGGATCAAACAAAGAAAATCCATTACCAACATCACACAAATATAAAATACCATTAAGTATCAATAGGGCACCAATAAAGTAAGAAGAAAACTCTAAAATATCTTTAGGACTTACTAATAAAAGTATTCCCATAATTAAGAATAAACAAGAAATTAAAACATCTTTCCATAATACCTTTTGAATAAAATTTTCCATATCTTTCATATCACACTCTCCAATCATATAAAAATAGTATCATAATACCTTGAAATTGTAAACAACAATTTTAACTTTCTGTCTATTATCATTTAAGTAAAAATAATATAGTATTAACTACCTCTTCTTTTAAAACTTTTTGATCTATTTCCCTATGTTTATGATAAACAACTTCATGACAATAATTATCTACAATACTAATAATAATATGTACCCTTTCTTTCAAATGATACTCATTAAAACCATAATTTGAAATAAGTTTAGCAATTTTTTCAGTAATAACAATTTCATTATCATAAAATATTTTAGCAATATCATCATCCAAATGACTCATTGCCATTAATTCCTCATGTTCCCTTTTATCCATAGTATGACGAGAAGTAAATATATCTAAGATTTTATTTATCCCTTCATCTAACTTATTTTTATCAAAACTAATATCATCTATAATATCAGACATTGGAAAAATAATACTGTTAGAATAATCTCTAACTCCCTCTAAAAATATATCTCTTTTATTAGAAAAATATTGATAAATAATACCAGTAGAGACTGAAGCATATTTAGCAATATCAGCGCAATTAACATTATGAAATCCTTCTCTACACATAAGTTCAAATCCCTTTTGAACTATCCTCTGTTTTTTTTCAATAGAACTTTTCTTTATAGGCTCTCTTACTTCACCCATGTTCTCACCTCATCATATTTATTATACAACTAATTTAAAAAAAAGAAAAACTTATTTGTTTCTCTTAAATTACAATACATTATATTAATTGACAATATATTAACTATTAAAAATCTCCCACTTTATATCTTATTAGTATTAGCACTAAAAAAATA
>CAVJSY010000109.1:0-2685 GCA_963652285.1 Oribacterium sp. | reverse complement strand
AAAGAAACTTGAGGAAACAAAATAAAATAGTAATTTGTGAGGAAAAAATAATGGAGAAAGATTTTAGAAAAATAATAATTCCTGATAAAAGTCTAAAAATGAAAAATAAAATAATAAATACTTTTTTGATATTTCTACTTGGAGTGATACTAGGAATATTCTCAAAATGGCTAGATAATTTAAGCATTGATGATTCTGTGTGGTGGCAACGTATATTAGGAGTGTTGGATCTTCACAATGTGTTTTCTTTGGTTGGAATATGGCTATTTATTGCTATAACAATATCTGTTTTTAGCAAAACTTCAAGAAGAGCAAGTATCAATGTATTATGGTTCTTTTTAGGAATGACAGTTAGTTATCATTTATATACAATACTCTTTTGTGGTTTTAATCCGATGAAGTATATGATTATATGGTATGGATTCACATTGATTTCTCCATTATTTGCTTATGTTTGCTGGTATGCTAAAGGTAAAAACAAAGTATCGATGATAATAAGTAGTTTAATTCTCTCAGTAATGTTTATATCGTCATTTCACATTGGAATATGGTATTTTGATTTAAAAAGTATAATTGATTTATTGATTTTTATAGGAACAGTTATAGTGTTATATGTAAATCCTAAAAATACTATTTATAGTTTAGTTATATCAATCATATTAGCGTTTATGATTAGAGTGGTATTGTAATACTAATTAAGGTAAAATAAAATAGGAAGTGATTAAAATGGATATGTATCAAAAAAGAAAAATAAGAGAAGAAAAAAATAACAAAAAAGAAATAAATAACAAGACTAATATTAACTGGTATCCAGGCCATATGGCAAAAACCAAAAGAGAAGTAAAAGAAAAAATAGATTTAATAGATATAGTTTATGAAATAATAGATGCTAGAATACCATTTTCGTCTAAGAATAATGAGATAGATAGTTTAATAAAGAATAAGCCTAGAATTTTAATAATGACAAAAATAGATTTATGTGATTTAGAAGAAACTAATAAATGGGAAAAATACTACAAAGAAAATGGATATGAAGTAGTAAAATTAGATTTACTAAATAACAAAAATATAAATAATCTATTAGATATAACAAATAAACTATCAGATAGTATTAATACCAAAAGAAAAGAAAAAGGACTATTACCTAGAAAAACTAGAATTCTAATATTAGGTATTCCTAACGTAGGAAAAAGTACCTTAATAAACAGATTAGTAGGTAAAAAAGCAACAAATGTAGGAAATAGACCAGGAGTAACTAAAAAGCTAGAATGGATAAGAATTAATAAAGATTTGGAATTATTAGATACCCCAGGAATATTATGGCCTAAATTAGAACAAGAAACAGTAGCGCTTAATCTAGCCTCAATGACTGCTATAAAAGAAGAAATATTAGATACTGAACAAATATCAATATATATAATTGAAACTCTACTAAAATACTATAAGGCTCCAATAAAAGAACGATATAAATTAAATGATGAATCTGATATTGTAGATATATTAGATAGAATAGGTAAAACTATAGGAGCAATAAAAAATAATGAAACAGATTATGAAAAAGTATATACTACAGTATTAAAGGATTTAAGAGAAGGTAGATTAGGAAATATAACATTTGATAGAATAGAAAACTTAGATAAATAAAAAGGAGTTTACTACAAATTTAGTAAATTCCTTTTATATCTCTCTCATAAATTGTGCATCTTTAAAAGGATCCTTAGGATCAATATGATCATAAAATAATATTCCTTGTAAATGATCATATTCATGTTGAAAAGCAACTGATAAATCTTCTCTAGCCCTATATCTAACAGGGTTACCATCTACATCAAATCCCTCGATTGTAATTCTAGCGTGTCTAGGTACTATTCCTTCAATTTCACGATTAACACTTAAACAGCCCTCACCACCAGAAGTATAAATAAGTTCTTCAGAATAAGAAATAATTTTAGGATTAATTAAAACATAATCTTTAAAAACGCCTTCCTTTTCTTCAAAACATACAACAAAAAAGTTTTTATTTACTCCAACCTGAGGAGCAGCAAGACCCATACCAGGTCTAAAATTATATTTTTTAGACATCTCTTCAATTTGAGATAAACGTAAATGTTCAAGCATATCTGCAACTAACTTTTTTTCTTCCTTACTCATAGGAAATTCAACATCGACATTTTTTGCTCTAATTCTTTTATCTTTCTCATCAAGTATATCCTTATCCATAAGCATTGTTACCACTCCCTCTTTGCGTAGTAATTATAGCATATAATAAAATAAGTGTCAAATTTCTTAAATTAACAAATAGTAAAAAGAAAAAAGGAAGAAAATTTCTTCCTTAAACAGTAACTCTAGCACCTATTATTATTACTAATAAAATAAATAGTACTAGTATTATAGCAGCACTGTAACCATATCCGCCACCATTATATCCATAAGATGGATATGAGTAATTATATCCGCTACAGCCACAGCTGTTAGAGCCACCACTGTATCCACCACCGTAGTAATACATATTTTAAACCTCCTTTACTATCTAATATAGTGTACGCAACAAACATTATTTGGTTATTACATTTTCCTAATATATAATCGATTTTTGTCTATAAATAAAACATCTAAAAAAAACTTAAACTAATAAAATTTATTAGGTGATCTTATGAATTTATTAAATGGACTAACAGATAAAGA
>CAVJSY010000108.1:0-10871 GCA_963652285.1 Oribacterium sp. | reverse complement strand
CCCCTACTCTAATTATTATATCACAATATTAAAAAAAGAACTAACTTTTTTTATACTTTAAAATTTCATTCCAATTCATTATAATTTTCTTTGCTTAATTTAAAATTTCTTTTTTCTTCTATTTTTATAAATTATAAATAATAAGACCAACTTAATTTGGAAAACAGCATTTTCCAAATTAGATACATTAAATAGAATTTTCTCGTTCTTTCACTTTCGTTTCTTTATTAGTTCTATATACTACTACAATGGTTAACCAAAGCCGATATGGCATTATATAAAAAATTAAAAATCTCTATAATAAGCAAATTAGAAATGTTGACTACATATTAACTAAAAAATATCAAAACAAAATTAAGTAAAAATTTTTTAAGCCGAATTTAAGCCGAATTTAAGCCGAATTTATACAAATCAGAAAAGAACTAACTTTTTTTGTTAGTTCTAAAACATTTAATTTCTTCCGTTTTTCTCTAATACATACATACGCTCTTTCTTAGGTGCTAAATCTTCTTTATTCATAACTACATAATCATTATCTTGTTCTAATATTTTATTAAACACTTCATCCAAACTATTTGCTTCTTTTTTTATTTTTGAAAAAGAATTATTTCTTTCAATAGAAGAATATACCTGTAATTCTATTTTTGCAAGACTATCTACTATTTTCTTTTTACTATTAAAATATTCATCTGTATATTCAAAATTAGGTACAGCACTCTTTTCTAATAATGACATATAATCATCCTTTACTGCCTTCAATTGTTTAGCAAACATCATTTTATCCTTATATGACAAACTAGAAATTAAATTTAATAAATTGTATATTTCTTTTAAAATACCATCACTAATTACTTTAGCATTTTTACTTTCATCCATTTTTTGTTCTTTAATATATTCTTTCTCAATATCAATGCCTAATTGACTTTGTAATTTTCTTATTTTTGTTTTATAGATTTTTCTTCTCTTTCTATAGTCTTTATAACACATAATAGAAGAAGTTGTAAAACTAACCAATTCAATTATAGAAAATGGTAAAGCAAAACTCAAAATAGCCGAACTAAGACTAATATTAGTCTCTAAACATAAAGACATTAGAGAACACATCCCTCCAATAGCAAAAGCAATACCAGTAAAAATTAAAAAAGTTAAACGAAGTACATCATCTTTAATTATATTTTTCAAAGGATTAAAAGGTTTAACTTCCTGAAGCATATATCTTAAATATTCTCTTTGCCCTTTTTCGGATAATTTTTCATTATTGTCACCTTTTTCTATTATTCTTTGTTTGTATATTTCATAGTTATCTTCGGTGATTTTCGCACCATCATTAACTATAGAATTAAGTTTAGAAATATTATCGTCAATATAAATTCCATTTAAATATGCATCCATTGCATCCTTAGACAATCTCAAATTTAATATCATTCCATTATAATTAATTTCAAAATAATATTTACCATTATAATCTTTTTCAATTGTAGCCTCTATACATTTAGAAAAAAATTCTTCACAAGAAATCTCATCAAATTTAGTAAAACCACTATATTTATCTTCAACACCATATACAGTACCATAAGGTGAAAATCTAATCTCCCTATCCATTCTTTCATCCCCCGTTTCTTTAACGATTATATATATTATCACAATAGTTAACAAAAGTCAATATTGCTTTATAAAATTAGAAAAGAACTAACTTTTTTGTTAGTTCTTTAGTTATTATATTATATATTTATATTCCAAGTATCGCCCAGAAATTTATCATCTATGGCGAATACTATATATTATTTTACTACAGATACAAATGTAGTAGTTGTAGTATTATCTGATCCAAATCCTTTATAACTATTAGTTAAATCAGATAATTTCTCTAATAAATTAGTATATTCCATTGCTCTATTCTTATAACTAGATAATGTCTTTATACCCTCATTATTATAAGTAGATATACCAGTATTTAAAGTTGTTAAAGCATCCTTTAAAGTATTTAAACTACTAATAGTTTCTTTAGTAAATGTATCTGCTACAGTAGTAGCAACACTAGATGATACACTCTCTGCTGTCTCACTAGATGCTGATAATATTGCTTGATATACTACCTCTGGAATAGTTTGTTTTAATCCAGAAAGTTCCATATTTGCTACAGTGTATGAAGTATTATAAGCATCACAACCTTCTATTAACCTAAGTGCAACAGTTTCTGTAATAGATTCATAATAAACTTGAGGTGTAGTTTCATTAATAAGTCCTAAAAACTTTGCTAAACCACGTAGTACTTCATCTGAAGAAGCAGTCTTAGTTATTATTTCATTACGATATTTTTCTAATCCATTAGAATCACAAGTATTAGTATATTTTAAAATTGCATTTGCAACATCACTACTTCCTGCTGCTGTTTGTAATGTAAGATATGCTACATTACTAGGATTTAAACTCTCTGAATTATCTAAAGTATTAATTACTGTTTCTTTTAAAATACTTTCTTGTTCTTGAACTTTAGCTTTTGCACCACTAACTGCTAAAGCCTTTATTTTATTCATAGTATCTTCATCAATAGCAGTATAACTACTAGATGACATAGTCTCTATTTTCTTAGTTAATTCATCTAATATTTTATTTGATCCATCTTCTATTTGATTCATATTAGATTGTAAGCTGTCAACTTTAGAATATACTTCATCTAACTTATTAAATACATCTAAATCAGTTGTATCCATTAATTTAGGAGTTGCTACTATATAGAATGTATTTGATTTATAACTCTTTGTATCATATGATATTGTTATCTTATCTAAATCCTTTAATTCTTCTAAATCTAATGATTCATATAAACCTGGAGAAGATAATCCTACTACAAAGTTTTTAGAACCAGTATTTAATATCTTACCATTAGATATTTCTAAATTAGAAATATTTTTATTTTGCATAACTGTTCCTAAAGTTACAACAAATGGTGTATATAAAGTTTGTGATTTTCCATTTACATATACTTGATTAGAATCTGTATTTGTAAATTTAATTTCTATCTTTATATTACCTTTCTTATTTTTTAACTTACTTTCTTCTATTTTTTCACCATTTAAATAATAAGTAATTTCTGTAGTTATTGGTAAATCTTTTTCAATTGTTCCTTGATAAAATATTTCATTACCTTTATTTTGCCAACTTAAATTCTCATTATTTAAAGTAAATTTTTCCTTACCATTTATATTTAAAATATCTTTTAATTTTGTTACATCTTGCATTTCTTCATCTTCTGAATTATATAAATGATTTACTACTACTGTTTTAAAGTTACTTCCATCTTTATTTAAATTTGAATAAACTGTTTCATCTTTAGTTAATGCATTTACTGGTACCATTTGTAATGTTAAAGATAACGCTACTAATGGTAATATTATTTTATTTTTTTTCATTTTATTTAACCTCCCTTAAACTTTTAGTTGTGTGAACTATAATTTTATCAAATATAATTAGTAAACTTGGTAGAATAAGTACTACTACTAACATACTAATAATTGATCCTCTTGACAATAATTTACATATAGCACCTATCATATCTATTTTTGAATATAAGAATACTCCTATAGTTGCTGCAAAGAAACACAATGCACTAGTTATGATAGATGGTACAGTATTACTTAATGTATTCTTTATTGCAGTCATCTTATCATTATTATTTCTTTCTTCTATATATTTAGTAGACATAAGTATTGCATAATCTATTGTTGCTCCTAACTGAATAGTTCCTATTACAATAGATGCTATAAATGGTAATGTATCATGTGTATAATAAGATATTCCCATATTAACAAATATTGCAAATTCTATAGCACACACCAATATTACTGGAAGTGATGCTGATTTTAATACTAGTAACATTATTACAAATATTATTATTATAGATAAGTAATTTACATTACGAAAATCTATATCACTTATTTCAGTTAAGTCTTTCATTAGTGGTCCTTCACCTGCTATAATTGCTTTCTTATCATATTTTTTTACTATTTTATTAACAGTTGCTATTTGGTTATTTAATTCATCAGATGCTACTTCGTATGTTGAATTTACTATAACTAATTGATATTTATCATTAGAGATAACTTTTACAATATCATCTGGTAACATACTTTCTGGAAGTCCAAAATCTAATAATGATGTTGGCGCTAACACTAAATCTATTCCTTTTACTTCTTTTAATTCATCTGCTAAAGAAGTAATTTCTTCTGATTTAATATTTTTATCAAGTAAAATTATTTCTGGTGAAACTATATTATATTTTTCTTTTAAATCACTATTTGCTACAGAACTTGCTAAAGTTTCTGGTAATGATTTATCTAATTTATAATAAACTTCTACATTATTATTTCCATACCATGCTGGTATTAATAGAAGAATAAAAATTATAAATAATAAACGATAATGCTTAATTGAAAATTTTTGTAATTTTTCAAATTTTGGCATTACAACCTTATGTTTTGTTTTTTCTATTAGATTATCAAATGTAAGTAATAATGCTGGAAATAATGTTAATACACATACAAGTCCCCAAAATACACCTTTAGCCATTACTAATCCAATATCTTTACCTAACGTTAAATTCATTGCACATAGTGCTAAGAAACCTGCTATTGTTGTAAGAGAACTTCCAATTACTGATTGGAATGTTTCAGTTACTGCTTTACTCATAGCGTGTTTTTTATCTTTATAATTTAATTTTGCATTCTCATATTTATGATACAAGAATATTGAAAAGTCTGTTGTTACTCCTAATTGTAATACGGCACTAATAGCCTTAGTAATATAAGAAATATTACCAAATATAATATTTGTACCCATATTATAAATAATTGCAAATCCAATATTTCCTAATAGTAATACAGGTATCAAATATGAATCAGTACATAATGTTAATACTATTAAACATAATACTACTGCTACTATGATATACGCTACTATTTCTTGTTCTGATAATTCTCTAGTATCTAATACCATCGCAGTCATACCACTTACTTTAGATGCATCTTTTACTGTACTTCTTAATTCTGTCACAGCATCCATTGTCTTTTCATCAGATGTTGATGTAGCAAATGTTACAACCAATACTGTTTCTCCATCTTTATATAATCTATCTGTTACATCATCTGGTAACATACTTATTGGAATAGTTGTATCAGTAATATCTGCTAAAGAAATAACAGCGTTTACTGAATCAATTTTCTTTATTTTATCTTCTAATTTTAAGATATCATAGTTAGACATATTATCTACCATTACAAAAGAAAATGCTCCAATTCCAAAATCATCTGTTAAAATATCTTGGCCTTTAATTGTATCTATATCTTCTGGTAAATATACTAGAATATTGTAGTTTATTTTTGTTTTATAATATCCAATTGCTGCTGGTATTAATAATATTAGAGATATAATTACAACCATAAGACTATGATTAATTATAAAATCTTTTATTTTCTTCATTCTCTATAACCTCCGTTCCATATCATTTTATTACAATATGAAAAAAAGTTCACTTACATTTATTAAATGTTGTTTTTTATCCAACAAATATCCATTAAATGTATTAACAAATAAACAACTTTTGTATTTTATCTTTACAAATATCTTAGGTTATACTATAATTTTTATAGGTGATGTTATGGAAAAGAAAGAAGATTTAAGGGTTGTTAAGACAAGAAATTTGTTATATTCAACTTTAATAAAATTATTAGAAGAAAAATCATTTGAAGAAATAAAAGTATCTGACATCTGTGAGCAAGCATTAATTAATAGATCTACTTTTTATTCTCATTATGCTGATAAATATGAATTATTCTCTAGTTATGTTGATGACTTAAAAAAATCTCTAACTAGTGAACTAGAAAAAAATACCAATATTAAAAATTCTAAAGAATACTATTTAGAAATGATTAGTTTATTTTTAAAACATATCGAAGATAAAAAAGTAGTATATTCCTCTATTATGAGAAATAATAGAAATAGTATTGTAATGGATATGATATATGATGCTTTTAAGCAAGATGTAGAACACTCTATCGAAAATAGTGAAAAAGTCACTAGTAGTATTCCTAGCAGTTTTGTTGCTAAATTTTATATGGGTGCTGTATTCGGAGTTGGTATTGAAATGCTAGAAAATAAAAAGAAATATAAAGAAAAAGAGATACTAGAATACCTAGATATCTTAATTCCTGATAATATTTCTAAAAAAGATAAGAAATCTTAATTTAATTAAAAGATTTCTTTTTTATTTATAGCAAAAACAATTTAATTCATGATCGTTTATTACTCCTATAGCTTGTAGATAAGAATATATTATAGTTGTTCCTACAAATTTCATACCTCGATTTTTTAAATCTTTACTAATTTTATCCGATAATGGACTAGTTGTTTTAAAATTATCATCCATATTTTTTATTATTTTATTATCTGTAAAAGACCAAATATAATTTGCAAAGGTTTTATACTCTTTTTGAATTTCTAAAAATACTTTAGCATTTATAATAGTTGCTTCGATTTTTCTTCTGTTTCTTACTATATTTTTATTATTCATTAATTCATTTATCTTATTCTCATCATATTTGGCTATTTCTTTTGGATTAAAATTAGAAAAAGCCTCTTTAAAGGAGTTTCTTTTATTTAATATACATTCCCAAGATAATCCTGCTTGAAATCCCTCTAATATTAAAAGTTCAAAAAGTAAATTATCATCTCGTGTTGGCCTTCCCCACTCATTATCATGATAAAGAACATATAAGTTATTATTTAAATTAACCCATTTACATCTATTCATATTATTCTAACTCCAATGCTCCTGTATATAATTGATAATATTTACCTTTAAGTGCTAAAAGTTCATTATGATCTCCTCTTTCAATAATATGTCCATTTTCTAAAACCATAATTGCTTTAGCGTTTTTTATTGTAGAAAGTCTATGCGCTATTACAAAAACTGTTCTTCCTTCCATTAATTTATCCATTCCTTTTTGTACTAAGGATTCAGTTCTAGTATCAATTGAAGAAGTAGCTTCATCTAATATCATTACTGGTGGATCTGCTACTGCTGCTCTTGCTATAGATAATAATTGTCTTTGTCCTTGGGAAAGTGAGGCTCCATTACCAGTTATTACCGTTTGATAACCATTTGGTAACATCTCAATAAATTTATCAGCGTTTGCTAATTTAGCTGCTGCAATGCACTCTTCATCTGTAGCATCTTTTTTACCATATCTAATATTTTCCATAATTGTTCCTGTAAAAAGATTAGTATCTTGTAATACCATACCTAATGATCTTCTTAAATCATTTTTATTAATATCTTTAATATTTATACCATCATAGGTAATATTACCAGAACTTACATCATAAAATCTATTTATTAAGTTTGTAATAGTTGTCTTACCTGCTCCAGTAGAACCAACGAAGGCAATCTTTTGTCCTGGTTTTGCATAAAGATTTATATCATATAATATTTGTTTATCATCATTATACCCGAATTGGACATCTTTAAATCTTACATCACCTTTTAGTTCTATAAGTTCTGAATTTTTATTTTTAGGTAATTTCCAAGCCCACATATTAGTATCTTCGTTACACTCTATTAACTTTCCTTTTTCTTTTTTAATATTTACTAAAGTAACACATCCCAAATTTTCCTCAGGTTCTTCTTCCATTAATTCAAATATTCTAGTAGCACCTGCTAAAGCCATGATTATATAATTTATTTGTTGAGATACTTGATTGATTGGCATTATAAAACTTCTTGTCATTGTTAAGAAAGATGCTATAGTACCAATACTTATTCCACCTAATATTATACTAAAAGTTCCACCTAAAATTGCTACTATTACATATGTAAGATTTCCTAAATTTGCTAAGATTGGCATCAAGGTATTAGCATACATATTAGCCTTTGTACCGTTTTCGCATAATTCATTATTTAGTTTATCAAAATCTTTTTTGGCAACGCTTTCATGAGTAAATACTTTTATTACTTTTTGCCCTTCCATCATTTCTTCAATATATCCATTTAAATTTCCTAAAGATTCTTGTTGATTAACAAAATAAGTAGTTGATGATGCTATAATTTTACTTGATACAAATCTGATGAATATTACAGAAATAACTATTACTAAAGTTAGAATTACATTCAAATATAACATTGCTATAAATATAGTAATTATAGTTATTATTGACGAAGTACATTGAGGTATACTTTGAGAAATCATTTGTCTTAATGTATCAGTATCATTTGTATAATGACTCATTATATCTCCATGAGAATTTGTATCAAAATATTTTATCTTTAATGTTTCCATATGTATAAACATATCATCTCTTATATCTCTTAATACTCCCTGGCTAACTTTAATCATCAAATAATTGTATATTAAAGCACTAATAATACCTATTACATATATTAAAGCCATTTGCATTATGGTTGTAATTAATTTTTGAAAATTTGGATTAGTACTACCAATTAATGGTGTTATGCAATCATCTATCAAACTTTTTAAAAATAATTGACCACTTACTTGAGCGATACTTGATATGATTATACAAATAAACACTATTATCAAATATTTCTTATAATTTTTAGTTATATATTTTGCTAATTTTTTTACTGTATCTTTATTTAATTTTTCTTTAGGTCCCATGCCCATACCAGGACCTCTTTTTGGCATTGTTCTAGTTTGTTTCATTCTTATCACCCTATTCTTGATTTAAACTACCATTTTGTGAATTATATATTTCTTGATAGATTTTGTTGCTTTTTAGTAAATTTTGTGGTGTATCAAATGCTACTACTCTTCCATCATCTAGTATTATAACTTTATCAGCATCTTCAACTGAAGATATTCTTTGGGCTATTATTATTTTTGTAACTTCTGGAATATACTTTTTAAAAGATGCTCTTATTTTTGCATCAGTAGCGGTATCACAAGCACTAGTAGAATCATCTAATATTAATATTTTTGGATTCTTTAATAATGCTCTTGCTATACAAAGTCTTTGTTTCTGACCTCCTGATACATTTGTTCCACCTTGATCTATCATCGTATTATATCCATCTGGAAATTTATCTATAAATTCTTTAGCGCCCGCTAAAACACAAGCATGTTCTATCTCTTTATCAGTAGCTTTACTATTACCCCATAATAAATTCTCTTTTATTGTTCCTGAAAATAAAACATTTTTTTGTAAAACCATTGATACTTTATCACGCAATGACTTTATATCGTAATCTCTTACATCTACTCCTGCAACTAATACTTGTCCTACTGTTACATCATATAGTCTTGGAATTAAATTTACTAAAGTTGATTTAGATGATCCTGTAGAGCCTATTATTCCAATTACTTCACCAGAGTTTATTTTAAGACTTATATCTTTTAAAGCTAATTTATTAGGATCTTTTACATAACTAAAATCAACATCTTTAAACTCTATACTTCCATTCTTTACTTCCTTTGTTGGTTTAACAGGATTATCTAAATCAGGTACTTCTGTTAATATTTCTACACATCTTTCTATAGATGGAATAGCCATAGTACACATAACATAAATCATTGATAGCATCATTAAACTTGATAATATTTGAGTGGCATAAGTTATTAAACTAGTTAACTGTCCTGTAGTCATACTACCAGATACTATTAATTTTGAAGAAAACCAAGATATTAATATTATTGTAGTATACATTGCAAGTGACATTAAAGGGTTATTTAACATTACTAACTTTTCTGCTTTCAAAAAAGACTTATATATTTTTTCTGAAACATTCTTAAATTTTTTAATCTCAAATTTTTCTCTTACATAAGATTTTACTACTCTTATTCCTCTTATATTTTCCGCTACTGCATTATTTAAATCATCATACGTATCAAAAACTTTATCAAATAATGGTTTAGCATTTTTTGCAATTAAAAATAATCCTAATCCTAAAAATGGAATTATCATCAAGAATACAACTGATACTTCTGAATTTATAGTAAAAGCCATTATTAAAGAAAATATCATCATAAGTGGTGCTCTTACCGCTATTCTTGTTATCATTTGGTAAGCCTGACTAACATTTGAAACATCTGTTGTTAATCTTGTAACAATTGATGAGGTAGAGAATTTATCTATATTATAAAAAGAATAATCTTGAATTTTATAATACATATCATGCCTTAAATTTTTAGCAAATCCTGTACTAGCAATAGCAGCATATTTTCCAGATAAAAATCCAAATGTTAGACTTAATAAAGCACATATTATTAATATTATTCCCGATATAATAATAACATTCATATTACTTTCTTGTATTCCTTTATCTATTAAGTAAGCCATTATAAATGGGATTATTACTTCCATTACTACTTCTAAAGATACAAATATTGGAGTTAAAATACTAGGCTTTTTATACTCTCTTACTGATTTTAAAATTGTTTTTATCATACAAAAATCACCTGTTCTTTCTTTTATGTATATAAAGTATAACATAATTTTTTTAAAGTTTACAAGTGATTTTTAATTATTATTTCATTATGTCTTTTAGTATTTTTAATTTATCTTTTTTGGCACTATTAAAAAATGCTCCCCACTTAATGTCATTATCAACAGTTTTATTTTTTTTATATTCTACACTACATAATACTGGGCTTATTTCTATACAAACTCTAGCTTGATTTATAGGAGTTATATTTCTTATTCTATATCTTGATACTTTATTTTTGCAATTTTCTTCATAATTTAAATGAATTTGCACTAAAACCAAATCAGTTAATACTTCTTTTTTTTCTTTCTTTATTCCTATCATTAAAGATATAATATTAACAATAGTTTTTCTTATTAAACTATTTTTAGATATT
>CAVJSY010000107.1:0-5245 GCA_963652285.1 Oribacterium sp. | reverse complement strand
TTTTTAGGCAAATTATTACCATAATATATCAAAAGGTTATTATTACTATAAAATTGTTCATTACCTTCTAATGATGTAAAATATAAAGCAAGAGTCTTTTCTAAAGACTCGCCACTATTATTTAAAGAAACAATACTATCCATTTATATTCCTACCTTTCTTTTTAAATTTTTATCAAAATTAGCAATATTTTCTTTTTTTAAACTACTATAATAATTATAATCAATAGCCGTTTTTGCAAGATCACACTTATCATCAAATTCCTTTACCAATTTATTAAATTTATCAACTCTATTATAAATGTTAGGTACAGTATCAACGTTTCCATCAACATCTGAAACAATAAGAGGAATTTTTAATTGTTTGGCTTGAATTTGTGTTACACTATAACATTCTGTTCTAGATAATTGTATAAAAAAACTTGAATGAGACAAAATATTTAAAAAATCTGAATTATTAAACTTTTTACATAAAATTCCCTTATATGAGCCATCAAATCCTAAAATCATACAATTATTTAAATTATTAGTTTTTTTCATTAATTTATAGAATTTATCAATTCAATTAATATTAATATATTTAGAATTGCTACTTGTACAAGTTGTAATTATTTTATTATAATACTCCGAATTATTTGGATTAAATGCTAAAATTCTATTATCAATTCTTGGTATTCCAACTTGAACAGAAACAGTCATAATTCCAATTTCACAATATTTATTTGAAACATTTAACGAAGGACAAAAACACTTCAAGTTATATTTTTTTGTAACTTTTTTATATATTTAAAAACTTTTTAAAGTATTTTAACATCTAACAGTATTTATGTCAACCACCTTGTACTAGAAATACAGGGCATATTTTCTCTTAATTTTTATAACTATTTATCAAAAATAGTATGAGTTTAATTTCATACTATTTTAAACACCATCAATACAATTATCATAAATCCATTTTTTTATTTCAGTATAATCGTTTGTTTCATAAAATTTAATTAATACGCTAAAATATTCTCCTATTTTTTCTACAGGCACTGAAAGTATCCCTTGTCCTAGCCTTATCATTTCTTTATTAGTAACTAAATTAGCAACCCTCTTATTACTATCCTTAAACATTTGACTTCTTTGAATCCAACAAAACAAAGTAATACACATCTCAAGTGGATTTTCTATTTTTTTAATATTACCAAGTTCTTTCTCATAATCACACTCACTAGGTAACTTTGGCCTCCATAATGGACCAGTAATACCAACACCACAATCTCTAAAATCACCAAGTGGTTCTATACTTTGTCCCTTACAAATTTAATAATGTATTTTTTTATATAATCTACTGTTAACTCCTCATCTACACTATTCAAAACAAATTCCCAAGCATCCTTTAAACCTTTTAATTTAAGCATATCATCAACTGATATTTTTCCATTATTAACATTATTAAGAAAATAAACAACATCAACCTCAGTAATTTTTATTCCTTCTAAATTAGCACTTTTATACAAATTATCTACTAATTTTCGCTTAGCAAAAAATATATTGTCCGATTTAACCATACTATAAATACCTTTCATTTTTTTTACCACTCTATTTTAAAATTAATAATATTACACAGTATCAATATATTCAAGCAAATTTAAAAACATATTAATAAATTTAGGTTCAAGTTTATACTTCTTTAACTTTCTAATAGCAATTCTTTTCTTTTTAATAGTCATATTACTAAACATAATATCATCTACTTTTTCTTTAACAATTGTCTCAATCTCCAAATCATCAATAATACCTTTTATATCATAATTAATTAATTTTACAGCTTCTACTTCTATGTTATTACCACTAACATTAACTATAACTGTAGCACTAGTAGCAACATTATTAATAACTACTACCAAATCAGACTTATCTAAATAAGATTGTACCGGATAAGAAACACCGTTAACAGATACATTAACATTACTGTTACCAGTATTTTTAAATCTTATCCTATAATTTCTATTATTAGGAATACTATACTGAGTATCAACAGGCATCATTTTATATACATAATTATCTTTCTCATACTTAAACTCTAATTTAGTCAAATAATGAACCTCATTCTTATAATCATTACTAATACCATCATCCTCATATAAATTGTATACTCCATCACAACCTGGAAATATAACAAATTCCATATTAATAGGATTAGTCCAACTCATATCAAGTGACAACGGAATAATACTACCCTCTCTACAAAATACAGGATAATCCTCATCTTTATAAAAACTCATATAATACTTATTTCCAGGATATTTTCTACCAGTAAGAAAATCATACCACGTTCCCTTAGGAATAAACATCTTCTGAACTACTCTATTCATAACTGTATTTTTAGTCTTAGTAATAGGAATAACCAACATACTAGTTCCTAAAAAATACTGATTTCTATACCTAGGTTCATCATATATTTTAGGATAACTATAATATAATGGTTGTATTAAAGGACTACCACTCTTATGATATATATAAGATTCAGTATACAAATATGGTATTAATTGCATTCTTAAATTCATATATTTTTTTGTAATTTCTCTTAAACTCTCATTCCATCTCCAAGGTTCTCTCTTATAATACTTACCACCTTCACTAGATAATAAAAATATAGGACTAAAAGTACCAAATTGTATATATCTCAAATACAGCTCATCTTCTTCAACTCCCCCATAATATCCCCCAATAGGATGAGCTATAAAACTTATTCCCATATTAGATGCAGATGCATTATAAAAAGGCAAAATATTTAAAGTATTAAAATCAACCTTAGTTTTACCACTAAATATAATAGGATATCTATGCATACTAATTCCAGTATTTCTACACATAGTAATACCTCTTTGATTTAACATAGTTTCACCAGCAACATAATGATAATGATTAAGCAAAGCTAAATTATTCTTATCATTTGAATTATTATAATCCAAATTAAATATATTAATACCCATACCATATAAATTTCTAACATATTGATTAAAATATAAATTTATATTATCCATATTAAATGGTACTATATTCTTACCATTTACACCTTTAAAAGGATCAACTGTAACCCCAAATTTAATATTATTCTTTTTCAAAAAATCAGAAACTTCTACTCCATTAATAATTTCGTTATTAAATATATAAGAATTATCTTTTTGCCATTTATCACCTAATAAAAATACAGATAATCCAATACCATCATTATAAAAATTCTTAACCACATCATATACATCTTTAGTAGTATACTCTTCATTTTTATACCACCAGTTCCCCAAAGCATATCTAGGAATTAAAGAAGGATAACCACATAAAGTATAATAATCCTGTAAACATAATCCTAAATCTTTTTTATACATAAATACATATACATCTATAACTTCTTGTTCTCTCTTTCCAAATTCCATAGAATTCTTTAAAACATAAGAATTACTATCATCTAATACTGCAAATCCATCAGTAGAATAAAGACCTTTATCCAATTTTAATTTAGAAGAAAAATCATCTAATGAATAACCAATAGTACCAAAATTTCTACTCTCAGGATGCCCATAATACCAAACCCTATCAGTATCCTTTAAAGTAATTCTTAAATTACTACCAGGAGTAAGCTTAGAGGACTTAAAACTTTTTTCCTTAACATAATCTATAGTAAAATAACTAGTACTAATTTGAGTTAAAGTTTCACTATTAGATATAGTAAATGTTACTTTAGGAAAATTTCTAAATATAACATTTTGTGTAGCTCTATCCTCAAAAACACCACTAGGACTATACTCCAATCTAACTAATCTATCAGTCAAAATAGATATACGATAAGTTTTACCTAAAATAATATTATCTTTTCTAGCAATTAAATTTTTCTCATTTTTAACAAAATAATCTCCCATACCAGCCATACTATCACCCTTTATTTTCTATAAATAGTATATCATATCTTTTTAATTTTGAAAATATTTTAAAAGAAAAAAAATAGTACTTACCTAATCAAAATACCATAATTATTAATATTATTTTAATTCCATTTCAATACTACCTTTATTATCTTTATATTTTATAGTAGCATAACTTCCATTTATTAAAGTCATACTTGGTTTAGTATGTCCTATATCAGCATCCATTATATAAGGAATATCCCCTAATGCCATCTCTATAGCATCTTTATAACTAATAAATTCATTATTTTCTATTAATACTCGCCCAAATATAAAACATTTACAATTTTTAAACCAACCAGTATATTTCATATGAAATAATGTTCTATATAATTGTATTGAAGGCATAGAATATATATCAAAATACCATATAAATCCATCATCATAATATTTCTTAATAAATTCATCTGTATAATCAAAGTAACTACCAACAATATCATTTAAAGCATCTATACACCCTCCTATTAATCTACCACTTATATTAATATCGTTATTATTACTAATCCATTTAACATCATGATTAAGATTATAACTACCACTTACATCTCTATCACTACCAAAACCCTCATATTTAGAATAACTATTTTGGATTTTTATAATACCTTTAAGTAAATCTATATTATATTTTAATGAAGAATATAATACATCCATATCAAAGCTACCTGCATTAGCTCCATATATAGTAGCAATATCACATTTACAAGTAATCAAATAAAGCAAACTACTAGGATCAGAATATCCTTCTACCCATTTAGGATTATTAATAATATTAGTAGTATCAATATAAGGTAACATATCAATAAGTATTTCGCCTCCACTAGCACTTAGAATCATATCAATATTATTATCACTTATTAATCTATTAAACTCCATTGCTCTATTATAACCATTATTACTAGCAACTCCACTTTTCATAACATTATTATCTTCTACTACTTTAAAATATTTTTCTATATTACTTCTAGATTTTATATAAGAATCTTTTTTATCTAATACTCCCATACTTACAGCGCTAACACCAATACAACTATCACTATTTAAAAATTTTGGATATATCATAATTACCTCCCATATATATCTTAAATTATATACTATTATCTAATTTAATACAATATCTTCATATAAAATCAGGTTATATATAACATATCTTAAATCATTCTCTATTGTTACATTTTAAAAAAAATTTTTAACTCAAGTTTATAAATATTTATGTATTGTATACAAATAAAAAAAGACTAGGAATAAATCCTAGAATTCAATATTGTTAATTATATCTTTAGAATAAGTACCATTATC
>CAVJSY010000106.1:0-9905 GCA_963652285.1 Oribacterium sp. | reverse complement strand
CTTAAAAATACATCTACAATGTATATTTTGATAGTATTAGAATAAAAATAGACTATTTATATTACTAAAAAAATTTACTATATAAAATACATCTACTATTGCACTTTTAAATAAAAGAATATAAATCAATATAATTAAGACGGCTTTAAGTTTTGAATTGCTATATATACATTTAATAAAATAGTTCTTAATCAGTTGTAAAATTACCCCCATATTACTTTTTTTGTTGTAATTGTGGCGTTTTTAAGTACTTTTTTAACAGAAAATTAACAAAATATATTTACAATTTTTTAAAAATAGTTTATACTTATATATGTCAGCAAGGAATTTATATACCTTGTATGCAAAAAATATGCAAAAATTGGGGTCTTTTAGAAGTATTGTATATTATTCTATGATATTAATTGATATAATTACTATTATTTAATAAGACTTTATGATACTAAAAAAGAATTAGTGATAACCCTATAAACAGACTCTTAATCAGTGGGTCTGGGGTTCGAGCCCCCAAGGGGACACCATTTTTATTTAAAAAGTATAAAAAAATACTTGTCAACCTAGAAACTTTATGTTATAATGTAAAGGCAAGACGAAAAACGGACTTGTAGCTCAGGTGGTTAGAGCGCATGCCTGATAAGCATGAGGTCGATGGTTCAAGTCCATCCAGGTCCACCATATATGGCCAGTTGGTGAAGCGGCTTAACACACTGCCCTTTCACGGCAGCATTCATGGATTCGAATTCCATACTGGTCACCAATTTGATAATCAAGATGCTAATTAGCATCTTTTAATTTAAAACAAAGATGAGGACAAGATTATATTGATACTATTCAAAGAGAGTTGGAATAGCTGGGAACCAATAATAAGCCAATATAGTTACTACCTCTAAGTGAGACATAAAAAGTCTCCGGTTTCAAAACCGTTACCTAATTAAGTCCCAAAAAGGATGGTACCGTGTCTAAAAAAACACTCCTTATATAAAGGAGTGTTTTTTTATATAAATAAGTAGATAGGAGAGAGAAAAATGAGAAATTTTAAAGAAGAAGAAAGTCTAAATATGTTAAACCATAGTTGCGCACATCTTTTAGCCCAAGCAGTAAAGCATTTATATCCAAACGCTAAATTTTGGGTAGGTCCAGTTATAGAAGAAGGATTTTATTATGATATTGACCTAGGAGATGAAGTAATAAAAGAAGAAGACTTACCCAAAATAGAAAAAGAAATGAAAAAATGTGCTAAAGACAACAAGAGAATAGTAAGAAAAGAATTATCCAAAGAAGAAGCATTAGAAATGTTTAAAGATGATCCTTACAAAATTGACTTAATAGAAAGAATGAATGATGGAGAAACAATAACTTGTTATACACAAGGAGATTTTACAGATTTATGTAGAGGTCCACATGTAGAAAGTACAAAATGCATGAAGTATTTTAAATTATTAAAAGTATCTGGTGCATATTGGAAGGGAGACTCTAATAATAAAGTATTACAAAGAATATATGGAGTATGTTTGCCTACTGAAGAAGAATTAAAAGAACACCTTAATTGGTTAGAAGAAGCAAAAGCAAGAGACCATAAAAAACTAGGAAAAGAATTAGAATTATTTATGATGAGTGAATATGGCCCTGGATTTCCATTCTTTTTAAATAAAGGAATGATTTTAAGAAATGAACTAGAAAATTATTGGTATAAAGAGCATACAAAAGAAGGATATCAATTTATTAAAACTCCAATAATGTTAAATAAAGAATTGTGGGAATTATCAGGGCATTGGTATAATTATAGAGAAAACATGTACACATCAGAAATAGACGAAAAAGTATATGCAATTAAACCAATGAACTGTCCTGGAGGAATGCTAGTATATAAAAATTCACTTCATTCTTATAAAGACCTACCATTACGTATAGGAGAATTAGGTCAAGTACATAGACATGAAGCATCAGGGGCATTAAATGGTTTATTTAGAGTAAGAACATTTACTCAAGATGACGCTCATATATTTATGAGACCAGATCAAATAGAAGAAGAAATAATAAGATTAATTAATTTTATTGATAGAATTTATAAAGTATTTGGATTAACCTATGATATTGAATTATCAACCAGACCAGAAGAAAAATATATAGGCGACCTAGAAGTATGGGATAAGTCAGAACGTGCCCTAGAAGACGCTTGCAAAAAAGCAGGCCATGACTGTAAGATAAATCCAGGAGATGGAGCATTCTATGGACCTAAACTAGACTTTCACATCAAAGATTCATTAGGTAGAGTATGGCAATGTGGAACAATACAACTTGATATGAATTTACCAGAAAGATTTGACTTAACATATGTTGATAAGGATGGCTCTAAAAAAAGACCTGTAATGCTACACAGAGTAATATTTGGTTCAATAGAAAGATTTATAGGAATATTAATTGAACATTATGCAGGTGCGTTCCCTCTTTGGTTATCACCAAATCAAGTAAATATAATCCCAGTAAATAATGAATATCATTTAGAATATTGCCAAAAATTAAAACAAAATTTAGAAAAACATAATATAAGAGTTGAAATAGATGCAAGAGATGAAAAGTTATCATATCGTATGCGTGAATCTCAAACAAAGAAAACCCCATATACATTAATTATTGGAGATAAAGAAAAAGAAACAAATACAATAAGTTATAGAATCCATGGTAGCAATGATACAATAAATATGGAAGTATTTGAATTTATAGAAAAACTACTTAAAGAAATCGAAGAAAAAACTAATACATTAAAGTCATAACAATTAAGTTTATGACTTTTTCTTATCTTAAAAATGTAAAATAAAATTTCATATCTATACTTTTTAAAACATATATAGTATAATGAAATTGTGGTGATTTAATTGGAAGAGAAGGCATTAGAAATATTAAAAATATTTAATGAGAAAGGTTATTCAGCATACATTGTTGGAGGTTACGTAAGAGATAAATTACTTGGCACTAAAAGTAATGATATAGATATTTGCACTAGCGCTACTCCAAAAGAAATAAAAGAATTATTTGATACAGCTTCTCAAGAACAATATGGATCAATTCCCGTGATTTATAAGAATAATATTTTTGATATTACAACATATAGAAAAGAAATAAAATACGAAAAAAATAGAAAGCCAATCAAAATAAAATACATAAAAAAAATAAAAAAAGATTTATTAAGAAGAGATTTTACAATAAATACTTTATGTATGAATGAATTTGGTGAAGTAGAAGATATTCTAAATATAAAAGAAGATCTAGATAAAAAAATAATAAAAACAGTAGGAAATCCAAGATATAAAATAAAAGAAGATTCTCTTAGAATTTTAAGAGCAATAAGGTTTTCAACTATACTAGACTTTACCATAGAACCAAAAACTAAACATTTCTTAGAAAAATATGGTTACTTATTAAAAAAACTATCATATCAAAGAAAAAAAGAAGAATTAAATAAAATATTTTCAAGTGCTAACAAAGAAAAAGGAAGAAAATTATTAATAGAATTAAAACTAGATAAGCAACTTGACTTACATTACTTACAAAATATAGAATTATGTGATAACTTAATAGGTATTTGGGCTCAATTAGATGTTGATGATATATATCCATTTAATAAATTAGAAAAAGAACAAATGTCAAACATAAGAATATTACTTAATACTGATTTATATAATCCATATACATTATATAAATATGACTTATATTTAGTAACAGTAGCAGCGCAAATAAAAAAATTAGATATAACAAAAATTAATAAAATATATAAAGAATTACCAATATTAAGCAGAAAGGATATAGATATAAAACCTATTGAAATATCTCAAATACTAAACAAAAAACCAGGTAATTATTTAAAAGAAATAGTAACTGATTTAGAAGAAAAAATAGTTAGTAAAACTTTAAAAAACAATAAAGAAGATATAGAAAAATACATTATAAAAAAATATAAGAAGGACTGATTCAAATGAAATACATCAAGAAATTTATTTTAATAATTGTAGTGTCACTATTAATAATGTGGATTGCACTATTTTATGTAGTTAATGTTAATAAAAATTATCAATCTAAATTAATAAAAGAAGTAGAAAATAAATATAAAACAGAAGAAAAAATAAAAACTGTTAATAAATATGATAACAACTACATAGTGACAACCAAAAATAAAGTAATAGTATTAGATTCAAGATATAATAACATCAAAGAAGAAGACCTATCATCACTAGCAGAAAATATCAACGAATATACACTAATATATAAAAATAATAAATTGATGTATGAAAAGACAATTCTAAAAAAAGATAAAGTAATATATGAATATTATGATGCTTATACATATGAATATGTAAATAATTTAGTATTGGAGGGATAATTTATGGAAGAAAAAATAGTTAGTTTACTAGCATCAAAACCATTAATAGTACCAAGAATACTATTCCAAAATTATAAAAAAATAAATATAACAGAAGAAGAATTAATAATATTAATATGTTTAATAAATATTGGAGAAAAAATACCATATAATCCAGAAAGTATTTCCAAAGAATTAAGTATTGATAAATTTAAATGTATGCAAATGATAAGTTCATTAGAAGAAAAAAATATAATATCAATAAAAGTAGAACCAAATGCAAAAAAAGAATTAGAAGAATATATATATCTTGATTTAATGTATCAAAAATTATTTAATAAAATAATAGATTCAAATGAACCAAAGGAAAATAAAGAAAAATCTCAAGATATATTTACAGTATTTGAAACAGAACTAGGAAGAACATTATCAGGAATGGAATGTGAAATAATAAAAGGCTGGTTAAATGATAATATAAGCCCAGAATTGTTAAAAGAAGCACTAAAAGAAGCCGTTTACAATGATGTAAAAAATCTAAAATATATTGACAGAATAGTTTACAGTTGGAAAGAAAAAGGAATAAAAACAAAAGAAGATGTAATGAAAAATAAAATTAATTACAGAAAATCTCAAAAAAGTAAAGGTCCAGTATTTGACTATAACTGGTTAGAAGATGAATAAGATGGATGATATTTTAAATTATTTAGAAGAATTATATCCTAACGCACACTGTGAATTAGAATATAAAAAAGATTATGAATTATTAATAGCAATAGTTTTAAGTGCCCAAACAACTGATAAAAGAGTAAATAAAGTAACAAAAGTTTTGTTTTCAAAATACCCATCTTTAATATCATTAAAAGAAGCAAAATTAGAGAGTATTGAAAATATAATAAAAGAAATAGGAACTTATAAAAAGAAAGGTGTATTTGTAAAAAATATTGCAACAACCCTAGTAAATGATGGTTATACCAAAGTACCAAATGATAGAAAATACTTAGAAACATTAAGTGGTGTTGGCAGAAAAACAACAAATGTATTTTTAGCAGAAATATATAATGTACCATCCATAGCAGTTGACACTCATGTAGAAAGAGTAAGTAAACGCATAAATTTAGCAAAAGAAGAAGATAATGTATTAACAGTAGAGAAAAAATTAATGAAAAAAATTCCAAAAGAAAAATGGATAAAAGCCCATCATCAATTAATATTTTTTGGAAGATATCATTGCAAAGCAATAAAACCTGATTGCAGTACTTGTAAACTATCAAATATATGTAAATATTATAAGGAGAAATATAATGACAAATCTCACAAATGATAAAATAATACATATAAAAAAAGATAATATAGAGTACATACAATTTAAAAAGCTACTAGAATATAAAGATATAATTACTCATGCTTACACCCTAAAAAAAGAAAATCAAAGTTTTAAAACAAAAAATGAATTAGAAACTATAAACGCAATAGAAAATTATAAAATATTATGTAAAGATTTGAATTTAAATTATGTAAATATAATAAAATGTAATCAAACTCATACCAGCAATATCAAAATGGTATCTGAAAAAATAAATACTTTAGCCCCAGATATAAATTTAGAAGAATATAATGATATAGATGGTTTAATAACGGATAAGAAAAATTTAATATTATCCACTGTTAATGCTGATTGCATATTATTTATATTATTTGATCCAGTAAAAAAAGTAATAGCAAATGTTCATTCAGGTTGGCGAGGTACTCTAAAAGAAATAGTAATAAAATGTGCTAAAATTATGCATAAGCATTATGGATGTGAATATAAAAATATAATTTGTTGTATCTCACCTAGTATAAGAGTATGTCACTTTGAAGTAGATGCACCAGTAGAACAGTTATTTTATCAAAAATATAAAAACTTAAAAAATATAAACAAAATAATAATACCAAAAGAAAAGAATAAATATAATATAGATACGGTATTATTAAATATAACTTTATTAAAAAAGCTAGGACTAAAAGAAGAAAATATAATTGATTCAAATATCTGTAGTGTCTGTAATAAAGAAACTATTAACTCATATAGAAGTGATAAACCGAATTATAATTTATCAACCATGATTATCTGTTTAAAATAGGAGGGCAATTATGATTAGTTATATATTTAGTGGCTTTAATAGTAAAGAACATTTTGGAAAAGAAGTTAGCAAATATTTTAAAAAAGATATGATAAAGTGCGAAAGTATTACCTTTATACCAAGTGAATTTGATGAAATAGATAAAGTAAAAAGATATGTTGCTACAGATGTTGAATGGTTTAAGGAAATAAATATTAATATAAAAAAAGTAAATATTTTAAATGATAATATGACAAAATATGATATGAAAAATATAATTGAAAATACAGATATTTTATTTATTATGGGAGGAAATACGCAAAAGCAAAACCAATTCTTAGAAAAATACAAGTTGAAAAAAATAATAAAAGAAACAAATGCAGTAACAATTGGAATAAGTTCGGGGGCTATTAATCTTGCAAAAAAATCATTGTGTTCCAAAGATTTAGATGATGGTGTAGAAAAGACCATTGTCTATAATGGAATAGGAAGAATTAGCTATACATTTGAACCACACTTTGATAAAAACAATCTAAATTTTTTAAATGAAGAATTATATCCATTATCAAATAAAATTAAAATATATGGATTACCCAATGAAACTGGTATTAGAATATCTGATAATAATTATGAGATTATTATGGGAGATTTATATGTAATCCATAAAAATGAAATAAAAAAATTATAATCTAATTGGAAATTAAATTTTAAAACGACTAGGGTAGTTGACAAGATAAAGAAAATATTTTATACTCAAAGTGAGGTGTTAATAAATGGAAAGAAAAAGAATTGAAATAGAAGCAAAATTCCCTTTAAAAAATATGGAATATACTATAAACAGACTAAAGGAAGTTGGAATACAAACAGAAAAAAATAAATTTCAAAAAGATATTTATTTCACTCCAGCCCATGAAAATTTTATAGAGAAAATTCCTATTTCTGAATGGTTAAGAGTTAGAGATGATGGAGAAGAACAAACAATAAATTATAAAAATTGGAGCAATTTAACTGGTAATAATAAAATTACTTGCAAAGAAATTGAAGTTGGTATAGATGATTATAATGGAATGTTAGAAATATTAAAAATGTTAGATTTTAAGGAAATAATTGTAGTGGAAAAAACAAGAAATTCATTTGAGTATAATGATATAATATTTTCCATAGATACAATTAAAGATTTAGGTAATTTTATTGAGTTAGAATTTAAGACTAACAAATTTGAAACAGAAGAAAAGAGTTTGGAATATATTAAGGATAATTTAAATACTCTTAAAATAGAAGTAGGAAATCAAATATTTGCTGGTTACCCTCAGTTGGTTATGGAAAATGAAAAAAGCACTGATAACAATTAGTGCTTTTTTTTAAAAATAAAATTGATTTTATGGTACCTTATAACTCAATTAAACGGTTTCCTATTTCCTTAATTAGTTTCTTTCTTTTAATTAAAATTTCTTCTTTTCTCTCGTTTGACAAATCTTCTTCAAATTTTCTTGACAAGTTATCAGAAATAATATGTAGATATGAAAACATAATATTATCGTCGACTGCTGCTTTTGCCATGTGTCCTATTTCAGGGTCTACAAAATCAACTTTATTTTTATTACTTAGAACCCATTCCTTTGTTTCCTGTATAACACTTGGTAATGTTGCATGAATTCCATGCTTAACAGATTTAAAATCAATATCGTCAAATATATTATACCATTCTATAAAGCTTCCATCCATAAAAATACTTTTGTTGCCTGTAGCTAGGCATTCATTAGGAATATAATTTTCATTTAAAGTGCCTAATTTACCGACATATATAACTTTTTCTGTTCCATTTTTTGCTAGCAAATCAACAACATGGCCTGCTATATCTCCCCAATAACTATGCTTACAGCCCAACAATATTTTGTTCTTATCAATATATTTCCAAAGAAAATCACCACTGCCAATCCAATAACTATTATCAGAAAGATAATCAAAACCTTGTACATATCCTAATATCATTGTTTTACATTTTGGAACATCTTCTAACCCAGATTTTACTAATAAACATTGTTTAATTTCTTGGCTTGTTGGATAAAAAGTATTTACTGTTTTTTCTTTTCCAATAATGTTTAAATATGTTTTTACCAGACATGCATAGTGATATACATAGTCAACGCCTGGAAAACAGTAGATATATGCTTTATCTCCTATTATATTAATAGTAGGACGTTTGTAATTAAATTCTTTGTTATTTTTTTCTAACGGAGAAATTCCATAACTTCTAATATATTTTCCAATAATATTAATTTCCGAAATATTTTCATTAAATATGTCATTTAGTAATTTAATTTCAATATATTGTCTTAAGGAACTTCCCATTGAATGATTGTCATATGTGACATTTGGAAATTTATTTTTAAAAACCTGTTTATAATCTATTCCTTGATAATTCATTTAAATCCTCCCCCCTAAAAGTACTCAAAATTTACAATATATCCGATAATAATTTTCAAATCAAAAGCAACGAACTTATTTTCAGGTGTTTTAAGCACAATAATAGTGCCAATAATGTTGATTATTTTACCACATATTGTTTTTGGATGCAAGTCATAATTTACAATATATTGTTTTTTTTCATCATCATTTTCGAATAAAGATTTTTGCTTATTAAATGGTTTAAAAACTTTTTTATTAGTTTCATTTGCAAATTCGCAATAATTAAATTCTGGTTCTACAAAATATAGAGATAAATTATTAGAAATTTTTTTTAATATTAAATTATAGTGATTAAGTAAAGTTTCTTTTATTTCTTCTCTATTCATATCAATAACAAGGTTATTAATTTTATACTTAGAATTTACCTGTAAAGTATACCCATATTTTGAAATAGTGTGTTCTATAAGTCTGGCTATTTTACCATTTGGAGTTTTAGCAATAAACATAGATGCAATTGCACCTTGCTCTAATATTCTAGAGTATTTTCTATACTCTGCAGTTGTTCCTACTTTTATTTTATTATTTCCAAATAAAGCAATATAAACAACATGGTTTTGATTACAAAAATCATAAGATTTTTTTTCATGGGCTCTGCAAATTGAACCATCACATCCTAAACATTTACTAAACCCTGATAAAATTTGACATTCTTTACATTGAATGATATTATCTGACTTGTCATTAAAAAAATTGCCACACATCATATATTCATGAGTGCTTAAATCATAATAACCATTACATTTTAATTTTATAATAGAATTAATAATTATATTGCCCTTAGCTTTAATTTTTATTGTTTCCCTATTGGTTAAATCAAATAATAAAAAAACAGGAACTTTATTTATCCACTTTAATCCTTTAAACTGTACTAACATATAAAACCACCGCCAGTAAAATTATAACATTTATATCTTAAGATGTAAATTGATTCAAATATCTGTAGTGTCTGTAATAAAGAAACTATTAACTCATATAGA
>CAVJSY010000105.1:0-2311 GCA_963652285.1 Oribacterium sp. | reverse complement strand
ATGTGATACTAGTATAAAGGTTTTTTCTTTATAAATTTTAAAGATATTTTTTAATATTTTTCTTTCTAAATTTATATCCATTGCATTCAAACCTTCATCTATAATTATTATACTACTAGGTTTTAATAGCGCTCGCGCTAAAATAATTCTTTGCCTTTGACCCCCTGAAAGATTTAGACCATTTTCTTCTAAGATAGTATTGTACTTTAGAAATAATTCATTAACAAATTCATCTATACAAGTTATTTTGCATATCATTTCAAAATTTTCTTTTGATATTTCCCTATCCATTGTTATATTATTTTTTATTGTATCGGTATATAATATTTCATTTTGGGATATATATGTAATATTGTTTCTTATATCTGCTATAGTTAATTCGTTAATATCATATTCATCTAGATATATACTATTGTTTTCTACTTCGTAATATTTTTCTAATAATTTTAACAATGTACTTTTACCTGTTCCTGATGCTCCTAATAATAAAACTTTTGAATATTTATTAATGGTTAAATTAATATTTTTTAGAATAACGTTCTGGTGATAATTGAAAGATAAATTCTTAAATTTTATTTTTCCCATTAATGTAATATTATTTTTATAGTTTAAGTTTTCTGTTTCTACTTCAAATAAGTTATTAGCTCTAGTTATTGCATTTTTAATATAATAATAATCCTTATTTATATCTACGGTATTTCTTATTGGCTCTATAAAATATATCATAAGAGTATTATAAGTTATTAAATTTCCTAAATTTATTTTATTTTTTAATAGAAGGAAGAAACCTAGGTAATTTATTAATAATGTGCCTATTAGAACCAATAAGTTGTTTGTTAGAAGTTCTTTATTATTAATTGATGCTAATCTAGAACTGATTTTTAGATCTTGATTATGAATTTGTAAAAACTTACTTAATATTTTGCTTTCCATATTTAAGCCTTTAATTGTTTCAAAACCATTTATGTTTTCTATGATGTATGAATTTATTCTGGCTTTGCTTTCTTGTGATAAATTAGTTTGTTTCTTTATTAATGGTCTAAATATAGAGAAACAGACAATATATCCTAAGATAATTATTAATAAAAGCAAAAACATACTGTGATTTATTTTGTATAATATAATTCCTGCGCTTATTGATATTAAAAAATCTAATAGTACAGTGAGGATAATTTTATTTAATAATATTTTAATGTAAGCTAAGTCATTTATTCTAGAAATTATATCTCCTGTTGTTTTGCTTTTATAATAATTATAAGGAAGTAAAAGTATTTTATGGAAAGTATTTGAAATTAGAGAGCAATCAATTTTTTGATTTAGTTTTATTATCAGTTTGTTTCTTGTGTAGTCTATAGTACATTTTATTATTGTCATTATTAGAAATATAATAGTTAATTTTTTTAAATTAGAAATTGTTATAATGTTTATTTTGCTTATTACTACTTCTAAATAAAAGGCATTAAGACAAGATAATATTGTAAATAAAATAGATAGAAATATGATATTTATAACAAAGATTTTATTTTTTTTAATTGTTTCTATAATTATTTTATTTAAATAGTTTGTATTTTTTAGACATGGTAGTTGTTTATATGGTTCAAATATCATTATGTAACCTGTCCATTGACTAAAAAATTCACTTTTTTCTATTAGTCTTTTTCCTACAGAAGGATCCATTATAGTTAGTGATTTAGGTGAGATTTTATAAACTACTACAAAGTGAGTTCCAATGCTTTTATTTAATTGACATAGTATTGGCTTTTGAATTTTTTCTAATTCATTAACTTTTTGGGAGTAATATGCTTGAGATGATAATCCTATTTCTTGAGCTGCTAGTTTTATATTATAAAATGTAGTCCCTTTTTTGGTTGTTTGAGTTAATTCAACTAATTTATTGAAGGGATAGTTTCCTTTATAATATTTTATAATTGATAGTAAGCATGCTACTCCGCAATCTTTACTGTCTTCTTGAATAACAATTAAATTTCTTTTCATCCTTTTACCTCCTCTAATATTATTATTCTACGTGCAGAGGCAAAAACCCTTTTAATTTTGAAAAAAAGTTTGATTTTTCGTATCTTTTTAGTTAACAAAAGATAGTCAATTTAAAATTGGCTATCTTAACGATTAAATATATCTAATACTAATTATAATTTTTTTGCTTGAGTAACTCTTGCTTAATGCAGTAGTATCTTTTCATACTTACTTAGTTTTTCTTTTTATTGTAATTAAAGGCTCATATATTTCTCTATATTTGTGAACCTCACACGATTTAAAATCGCATGCTTCTAATATCACTATTAGAATTTTC